>JAGQSP010000230.1:0-1473 GCA_020439485.1 Acidimicrobiales bacterium
TACATCGTGCGGCCGTAGCGTTCTGAACTGGTTGGCCGGGATCACGGTCAGGCTGCGGTCAACCAGTTCCTACAGTCCGCGCCCGACCTGTCAGATTCGCACCGCGTGTCACGTGCGCAACTGGTTGACCTGCCGCGCGCGCCAACCAGTTCAGAACGTCAGCGCCGCTGACAGATGCCGAGATTGATCGACTCCGCCCCCTCGACTGCCGGTTGACATCCCGACACGAGCCGGTACTGTCGCCAGTAGACCGATCGGTCTAGAAATGCGTCAGCACAGAGAGGTGCGGACAATGCGAGTGGCAAAGGAAGACGTCAAGGTACAGATGGAGATCCCGGGCGCGGTGATTCGGCAGCGTTTGGGGTTCGGGGATGTGAGCGGGTTCGACAAGATCAGCGGTGAATACTTCACGCTGGCGGCAGGCGTGGATACGACTCCGCTGTTCGAGGGCCTCGAAGATGACTTGTGTCAGAGTCCCCACTGGGGATACGTCCTCAGTGGACGACTGACGACGACTGACGTACACGGCGAGCACGAGACCGTTTCGGGCAACGACCTCTTCTACTGGCCGCCGGGGCACAACGTGAAAGTGGAAGCCGACGCCGAGATCGTTATGTTCAGCCCCCAGGGGGTCCACAGCGAGGTGATCCATCACATGATCGAGAAGGTGAATGGCTGACCCGCCCACGCACGCGACCAAGCAGCGCCTGCTCGATGTCGGACTCGGCCTGCTCCTCGAGCACGGGTACAACGGCCTGGGCATCCAGGCGCTGCTGGCCGCGGCCAACACACCCAAGGGCTCGTTCTATCACCACTTCACGGACAAGGAAGACTTCGCTCTGCAGGTGATCGACCAGTACATGCGCGGTGTGCATGCCGGACTCGATCAGTGTCTGGGCGATATGGGACAGCCCCCGGTGCGCAGGGTGCGGAACTTCTTCGAAGCGACCGAGCAGAGCTACCAGACCGAGGGCTATCTCGGGTGTCTCCTCGGCGGCCTGGGCCAAGAACTCTCGGGGTCCAACGAGGTGTTCCGGGTCAAGATCGAGTCGTGTTTCGCCTACATCGCCGAGCGGATCGCCGGATGTCTCGACGAGGCACGGGAGCTCGGGGACATCCCCGCTGACTCGGACACGACCGCGATGGCGAACCTGCTGGTCGACTGCTGGGAAGGAGCCGCCCTGCACAGCCGACTGCGCCGAAGCCCCGCGCCGTTGGGGTCGATGCTGGACTTCTACTTCGCTTCCGTGCGCGGCTGAACCAGGCTGTGGACGAGCACCTCAGTCGACCCAAACACCTATAACGTGTATAGAACACGTGGGAGGTGTATCTTGACGCTCGTGAGCCGTACCAACATCGACATCGACGAGACGCTGATCGAGATCGCCATGCGCAAGTACGGCGTACACACCAAGACCGAGGCGGTCGACCGGGCACTGCGCGAGGTTGCGTTCCAGCCGATGTCGACTGCCG
>JAGQSP010000230.1:1483-2416 GCA_020439485.1 Acidimicrobiales bacterium
CGAGATCCTGGCCTTGCGGGGAACTGGATTTCTGGATGCTCCAGCGGATCAGAGCCCGCGCGGATGATCCTGGTCGACACCTCGGCCTGGGTGGAGTTCTCGCGCGGGACCGGATCCGCGGTCGATGAACAGCTGTCCGCATTGATCCAGGACCGTCCAGACGAAATCGCCTCGACCGAACCGGTACTCATGGAACTGCTGGCAGGTGGGAGCCGGACGTCCGACCGGGTGACCGAGCGACTTCTGCGGTCATTCGGCTGGTTGCCGTTCGATCCCGTCAGTGATTTCGCCGGGGCTGCGCGTGTCTACCGGCTGTGCCGCGCTGCAGGCGTGACTCCCCGGGGCCTGATCGACTGCATGGTGGTCCAAGTCGCGTTGCGCACCGACTCGGAACTCTTGGCAGCGGACCGGGATTTCGGAGCCATCGCGCGTGTGATGCCACTACAACTGCTGGACTGAGCCTGCCCCGCAGAGGCGTTACACCTGACTATGTGACGACATCATGCGGGTGCTCCGCCGCCCGATTCTGGAACGACAGGATCTTGGGGTTCTGGATCACCCCGTCACGAATCTCGATCGCCTTGCTCAAGGTCGGGTCGAGGTCCCAGGTCGCAGGCCCGGACATCACCGGTTCCAGGAACGGGATGATCGCCTCGCTGATGTCCCAGGTCGCGGACTCCCAGAGGTACGACGGACTGTGGTCCACGGCGTAATAGTGCACGGTGTCGCCGACTTCGAACGTCGGATCCTCGAAGGTGGTCGGCCGCGCGAAGTCGAAACCCATTCCCGCGTCGCAGGAGACATCGACGATCAGACTGCCTGGGGCGAAGGTGTAGATCTCGGTGGCCGCGGCGACATTCAACAAAAAATCGGTGTCCTGCATGACGCAGTTGACCACGATGTCGAACTCGGACAGGAAACGGGCGGCCGGTC
>JAGQSP010000231.1 GCA_020439485.1 Acidimicrobiales bacterium
GGGGCGGGCCGTTGCCTGGCTGACCACGTGGATCGTGGCCAACACGGCCGTGCTGTCAGGCCATGCGATAGGCGCCGGAGCCATCGCCGGAAATCGAGGCGGTGGGCTGTCGATGATGTTGGCCTATCGGTTTGCCGGCATAGGTGTCAGCCAGCTGATCTGGCTGCCCGTGTTCACCCGCAACCCGGCCATGGCCTTCGCCGGCTCTGGGCTGGTTGGTCTGGTGGCCATCACCGCGGCCCTGGGAGCACGGCTGGACACACGCTGAACTGATCCCGAACCTCGCCGACAAGACGCGTCAGGAGGTTCTGCGATGGTTCGAGTGATTGCGGCGGTTTTGTTGGTGGCGCTTTCTGCAACGTCTTGCGGCAGCTCGACCGCCGGCGCCGACGTGCCCGACACCGCAGTTGGCGAGGTCGCCGTCGAGGTGCCTGCGGGCGACTTCGTATCCAGCTATCCGTGCAGTGCGTCGAGCTACCCAAACGATCCCGAGTTCCGGAACCTGGTTTGTGAAGTGCAGGGAATGTTGGGCTCGATATTCAGGGTCGGTGTCGACGTCGACCCTGACTGGACCTGGCGCCAAGCCGAGGCGACTCTGCTGTATGCCGAAGATCGCGGAGCCGCTTTGCAGCAACTCCGCGATCTCATCGGCGAAATGCGTTCGGCCGGCCTCGGCTGACGAGCCGAAACGGCCAGTGACCGGCAGCCGGTCAGGGTTTCGTCAGGAAAGCGAACCCAGCGCGGCGTCGTAGTCGGGCTCCTGGGCGATCTCGGGAACCAGCTGGCTGTGGACCACATTGCCGTCGCCGTCCACGACCACGACCGCACGGGCGCAAAGGCCCGCAAGCTTGCCGTCGACCATGTTCACGCCGTACGCGGCCATGAACTCGGGGTTCTTGAACGTCGAGGCGTTCTTCACGTTCTCGATGCCCTCTGCACCGCAGAAGCGGCCCTGAGCGAAGGGCAGGTCGGCCGACACGTTCAGCACGACAGTGTTGTCGATGCCGGCGGCGCGCTCGTTGAAGGTGCGAACGCTGGTGGCACAAGTGGGGGTGTCGATGCTGGGGAAGATGTTCAGAACCAGGTTCTGGCCCGCGAAATCGCCCTTGGTGACCGGGGCCAAGTCGCCGCCGGTGAGCGTGAAATCGGGCGCCGCCGAGCCGACTGCGGGAACGTCGCCGCCGGTGTTGATCGGGTTTCCGCCGAGGGTGATCTGTGCCATGTGGGTGCTCCTGAGTATGCGCCGGTGCCGGCTTGTTCCATTGGGCGGGCTCATTATGGTGGCCAGTTCGGGGAATCCGACGGGCGGTCGGCCGGTTGTAGACAACCATGAAGCACGGAGCCCAGATCGACCGGACAGCCGAGTGGGAAGAGCTGCGACGCAAGCACCTGTTGCCCGCAGACCAGCGCCCCGAATCGTCGGCCAGGGGAGCGCACCACATCGCCCTGCTGTCGAGCGACGTCGAAGCGACCATCGAGTTCTACCAAGGCGTGCTCGAGTTCCCGCTGATAGAGCTGTTCGAGAACCGCGACTACCAGGGCTCGACACACTTCTTCTTCGACATCGGAAACGGCAACTGCCTCGCCTTCTTCGACTTTCCGGGCCTCGAGTTGGGTGAATACAGCGAGGTCCTGGGCGGCCATCACCACCTCGCCATCTCCGTGACCCGCGAACGCTGGGAGCACCTGCGCGGCAAGCTCGAAGCGGCCGGCGTCGAGACGATTGAGATGAGCGGCGCCTCCTTGTACTTCAACGGCCCCGACGGCGAACGTATGGAACTGCTGGCCGACCCCCTCGGTGAGATGTACGGCGAGATCCTCGGCTGACCGACACCCCCGACGTCTAGTCGGGCAGCTGTCACATACGCCCGACGTCTAGTCGGGCAGCTGCCACATACGCCCGACGTCTAGTCGGGCAGCATTGGCATGGTCAGGCCGGTGTTGACGCCGAGGTGGGCGGCGCGTTTCAGTGCATCGGTACCAAACCGCTCGCTGATCTGGTCGAGGGTCTGATCGATCGATGGCCTGGCCCTGGGTCCCAGCGGCAGGGCCAACTGCACGGCCGAGGCGTTGCTGAGATGGGCGACCGACAGCCCGATGAGCGTGGTGCCCCGCTGCTCGATCATCGGCCAAGAGCGGTCGAGCAGCATCTTTGCCGCGGCCAGGATCGGCCCGGTGTCGTTGGTCGCCTCGGCCAGCGTGTGGCTGCGGGTCGAGCGCGAAAAGTCGTCGTGTCTCAGCCGCAGCACGACGGTGCGACCCACCCGCTCGGCCCTCCTCATTCGTCGGCAGATTCGATCGACCAGCGCTATGAGCATGACGCGCGCCTCGTCGTGCGAAGGGTTCATGCGGCCCAGCGCCCGTTGCGAGCCGATTGAGCCGCGACGATGCCCCACCCTGATGGGGCGCGGGTCGAGGTTGTGTGAGAGGGCATGGATGTGACGTCCCTGGCCCTTGCCGAGCAACCCCACCAGAACCTCGACATCGAGAGACGCGACCTGGGCCACCGTTGTGATGCCCTTTGCGTTCAGCTTGCGGGTGGTGACGGGCCCAACACCCCACAGACGCTCGACCGCCAGCGGATGCAAGAACTCGAGCTCGCGGCCCGGCTCTACCGCCAAGAGGCCATCGGGCTTGCCGACGCCGCTTGCAACCTTGGCCAGGAACTTGGTGTTGGCGACGCCAACCGTGATTGCCAACCCCACTTCGTCGCGCACCCGCTGCCGAAGCCCTCGAGCGACCTCGACAGGTGAGCCCGCGATTCGCCACAACCCGGACACATCGAGAAACGCCTCGTCGATGGAGATGCCCTCGACCCACGGCGAGGTCTGGTCGAAGATCGAGAAGACCGCCC
>JAGQSP010000232.1 GCA_020439485.1 Acidimicrobiales bacterium
GGCGAGAGATACCGAGAACTACTCCAGCGAATCGGGTGATCAGCACTTGAACTCCGAGCAACCCAAGCCAGCTCCAGAGGGACGAATCCGGGGCTGGCAACTCCTCAGGGAAGGAATGTGGCGCCACCGCCGAGGCATAGCCCTCGGCATGTTCGTGGGCGTCGTCTGGACGGTCGCCAAGGTAACCGTGCCCTTGTTGATCCAGCGTGCCATCGACCGGGGCATCAGGGGCGACGACTCGCTGACCATGTGGGGTCTGGCCATAGCCGGTGCCGGCCTGGTTTCGGCGGTAGCAACCGGAGCCAGGCGATACATAGCCTTCCAAAACGCCCGCGCGGTCGAGGCCGACCTCCGCGACAGGGTCTACGAGCACGCCCTTCGCCTCCAGTTCGCCTACCACGACACACACCAGACCGGTCAGCTGATGAGTCGTGGCAACACCGATCTGCAGCAGTTCCAGAACTTCGTCACGATGCTGCCGATCACGTTCGCGAACCTGCTGACCGTCGTGTTGGCCACGATCGTGTTGTTGGTGCTCGACTGGCAGTTGGCCCTTGCTGCGCTGGTCGGTTTGCCGCTGGCCAACTACTTCGGACGCAAGTTCTCCCAGACCCTTCATCCGGCGCTGATGGCGGTGCAGGAAGAGTCGGCTCAGCTGGCGTCGGTCGTGGAGGAGACCGTCTCGGGAATTCGGGTGGTCAAGGGTTTCGGGGCCGAGCAGATCCGCTTCGACGCGCTGGCCACCGAGGCCGACGACGTTCGCAGCGCCTCGCTTCGAGCGGCGCGGGCCAGGGCCAACTTCCTTCCCGCGCTCGAGGTGGTGCCAAACATCGGCCTCATCGCAGTGCTGGCATTCGGCGGCAACAAGGTTCTGAACGGCGACCTCGAGGTGGGCGAACTGGTTCTGTTCAACATCTACGTCGTTCTGTTGATCCAACCCCTGCGCATGCTCGGCATGATCGTTGCGAACTTCCAGCGAGCCACGGCGGCGGGGGCTCGCATCGCACAGTTGCTCGACTCGCCGGTGGCCATAGCGTCGCCGCCCTCGCCCAAACATCTGCCCGACCGCGGTTCGGTCGAGGTCGGCAGGGTCTCGTTCTCTGGTGTCTCGTTCGGATATGGCACCGAAGCCGTGCTTGATGGGTTCGAGCTCGAGATCGGTCCGGGCGAGTCGATCGCAATCGTGGGCGCCACCGGTTCGGGCAAGAGCACCATCGCTCGCCTGTTGCCCCGCTTCTACGACGTCGACCAGGGCTCGATCCGCCTCGACGGCGTCGACATCCGCGAGATCGACATCGACGAGCTCAGGCGAGCCGTCGGCCTGGTCTTCGAGGAGACCTTCCTGTTCGCGGCGTCGGTTCGCGACAACATCGCGTTCGGTGTGCCCGACGCCGACTTCGAGGTCGTCAAGCAAGCCGCCCAGCTGGCAGGCGCCGACGAGTTCATCCAGGGCCTGGCGCACGGATACGACACGGTCATCGGCGAGCGCGGGTTCTCGCTGTCGGGTGGCCAGCGCCAACGAATAGCGATCGCCCGCGCGATCGCTGCCGACCCCAGGGTGTTGATCCTCGACGACGCCACGTCGGCCGTCGACCCCACCAAGGAACACGAGATCCGAGACGCCCTTCGCGACGCCATGACCGCCAGAACCACGATCGTCATCGCTCATCGTCCGGCCACGATCGCGCTCGCCGACCGGGTCGTGTTGTTGGCCGAAGGGCGTGTCGCCGCCAGCGGAACCCACGCCGAGTTGGTCGACACCAGCGAGTTGTACAGACAGGTGCTGGCTCAGGGTGCCATCGACGACTCGACCGTTGCGGGTGGTGGCTGATGGCCGGGTGGATGGCAGCTGGTGTCGACGCCGACGACAAGCTCGACCTCGACGCGGCCAAGCACGTCTTGAAGGGCACTGCCAGGCGCATCCGTCCCTACAGGCGCAAGGCCGTGGTGTCGGCCGTGCTGCTGACCGTGTGGACCGGCCTGTTGGTGTTGCTGCCCGTCTTGTTCGGACGCGCTATCGACGCCATCGACGCCGGCGATCGCGACGTGCTGAATCGCACCATCGTCGCCTACGTGGCGATCGCGTGCGTCAACTACTTCCTCTGGCGTGCGGCCATTCTCGGCATCGCCGAGGTCGGAGAGAACTTCTTGCGCGACCTCAGGCGCCGAGTCTTTTCGCACCTGCTGCGGTTGTCGATGCCCTATTACGACCGCGAGAAGGCCGGCATCATCGTGTCGCGCATGACGTCCGACATCGACTCGCTGGCCGAGGTCGTTCAGTTCGGCCTCCAGATGTTCGTGGCCAACGCGCTGCTGCTCATGGTGGTCGGCATAGTCCTGGTGTTCCTCAGCTGGCAGCTGGCTCTGGTGTGCCTGGTGTCTGTGCCGCTGCTCTATTTCGCCAGCCGCAAGTTCCGCCGCGACTCCAACGACGCCTATCTGGCCGTTCGCGATGCCATCGGTTCGATGCTGTCTCAACTGCAGGAGGGCCTGGCCGGGGTCCGTGTGATCCAGGCCTACTCGCGCAACCGGGTCGACGCCGACCGTTTCCACGAGGTCAACCAGCGGCTGTATCGATCGCACATGGAGTCGACGAAGGTGGCGTCGTGGTACCTGCCCATCGTCGACATGTCCGGTGTCGGTACAACCGCCCTGGTCATCGCCATCGGCGGCTGGATGGCCAAGGACGGCCAGATCTCCATCGGCACCGTGGTCGCCTTCGTGCTCTTGCTCCAGAACCTGTTCGAGCCCGTGCAGCAGCTGAGCCAGTTGTTCAACATGATCCAGTCGGCCGGAGCCAGTCTGCACAAGCTCTACGAACTGCTCGACGNNTCGACGTACCCGAGTCGGCGGCACCGGTCGAGTTGGCGCGTCGCGGCCGGGTCGACGTCGAGGGTGTGTCGTTCGCCTACCCCAATGGCAAGGTCGTGCTCTCCGACATCGATCTCTCGATAGCCGAGGGTGAACGCATCGCACTGGTGGGGCCCACGGGCGCGGGCAAGTCGACGTTGGCCAAGCTGGTCGCCAGGCTCTATGACCCCACCAAGGGTCGCATCGCGTATGGGGGCGTCGACCTCACCGAAGCCAGTTTCGAGTCGCTGCGCGAGCGCATCGTTGCGGTTCCTCAGGAGGGGCACCTCTTCGGCGGCACCGTACGCGACAACATCCGGGTCGCTCGCTCGTCGGCCACCGACGCCGAGATCGAAGCTGCGCTTGGCCGCATCGGGGTTCTCGACCGCTTCGAGGCGCTCGACGACGGAATCGACACCGAAGTTCGCGAGCGCGGGTCTCGCCTGTCGGCCGGCGAACGCCAACTGGTGTCGCTGGCGCGGGCGGCCTTGGTCGATCCTGGCGTCTTGATACTGGACGAGGCGACATCGTCGCTCGACCCTGGCACCGAGGCCGTCGTCGAAGCAGCTATGGACGCGCTGATGGCCGACCGAACCACCATCGTCATCGCCCATCGCCTCACCACGGCCGCTCGCTGCGACCGCATCGGCGTAGTCGACGACGGCAGGCTCGTCGAGTTGGGCACCCACGACCAGCTCATGTCGCTGGGCGGCCGATACGCCAGCCTCTACTCGACCTGGATCGGCTCACAAAACCCCGTCTGACCTCCCGTTTGTGGTGCTGAACCGTTTGTGGCAAACGCTTGCATGTGCGCGCCGTCTTGCCGACTGGAATCGGGTGAGAAGGTTCTCGCGAGTCGTCTTCTTGGTGCTGGCGCTCTCGGCCATGGTCGGGTCGAGCGCTGCGGTCGCGCTCGGCAACGGATCTGTGCTCGAGGCCACCAGCGACTGGGGGCCGGGCACCGATGCCTTGACCGAACAGGTGGCCGTGCACGGAACCTGGAGCCTGCGCGTGGCCGAGCGAGGCGAGATCGTGCAGACCGTGCGATTTACGAACGATCTGACCGATTCGGGTGCCGACACGATCGCCCGGCTCATCAGCGGCGAGGAAGTCGCGGGGCTGTGGGCCATAGCCCTGTCGGGTAGTTCGCCGGGGTTCTGCACATCCGACGGTGGCGGTTGCTTCATCCACACTCCAGGGGCCGTGCCGTGGGCGGGCGGTTCGTCCGATCTGGTGGTCGAGGTCGGTGATGGAAAGCTGAGGCTCGACGGATCGTTGGTCGTCGAGGCCGACGGCACCATCGACTCGGTGCGCAGCCAGCAGTTCTCGTGTCCGGCCGGCGTCGGCGTCGAGCGGTGCAGGCTCGACACCGCGCTGGGTACTGCCGCCACGCTGTCGGAGGCAGACTTCACCGCCGCGGACCTGGCGCCGCTGACGGTGCGCGCCGGCCAGCGTCTGATCGTGTCGGTCGTCATCAGCTTCGGCTGAGGCGCGCACCGGGTACCTTCGGGTCGTCGCCGCCAATTCGTGCCGGCGCTACGAACCGGGTTTGCACTTGCCTTCGATCCGTACCGAGATAACCGAAATCGTCACCGGGCTCGGCATGCTCGGCTACGACTCGCTCGAGCGGGCGCTGGTTCGCCGACCCCGCGAGATGTCGGATGTGCCGCTGACGACCTGGAACCGAGTGGTGATGGCCGTCGACGAGCCCCGCCACCGCGTGGACGCCGCAGGCGCATGGCGCAACGGTCAGGTGTTCTTGGGCAGCGACGAAGGTCTGCGGCGTAGGCCCCCGATATCGATCGAGTGGAAGGGCGGGCACAAGGCGCCCGGCTCAGAGCCCGTGCCCGTCGACCTGCGGGTCGACCACGTCTATCTCGTGTCGTGCAAGTACGCCAGCAAGATCTTGTTGAACGCCGCCCCCAGCCAGCTGTTCGAGAGCCGCAGCCCATCGGGCGACTGGTTCGACGAGGTGGCTCCGGCACAACACCAGAACCTCTATGAGAAGGCGCGCGAACACGTGGTCGGCAACGACCTGCCGGCCTTCGTCACCGATCTGGCCAAGCATCACCGGGCGCGGTTGCGGTCGGCTCTCGACGATTGGTCGGACGATTGTGTGGCGGCCTACCGCGAAATGAGCCTCGAGGTGGGCCGGTCGTCCGCTGCGAAGTGGCGCGCGTCGCTTTCGTCCAAACGAAAGCGCGAGGCCATGCTGTGGCGGTTGCTGCGCATCGGCTCTGCTCCTTATTTCATCCTGGGCAGTGCGGGCGATCAGTCGTTGCGGGTGAGGGTGACCACGCCGTGGGACTGGCGCCGTCGATTCGAGTTCAGGGACTTCGAATGCTGGGGTGAGGATGCGGGCCAGCCCCGCGTGGGGTGGAGGGCCGGGGTTCGCGATCACGAACTCGGAGACGATCTGGGGGTCGAGGGCCACGTTCAGATCCGCTGGAGCCACGGTCGATTCGGGCAGTCGCCAGAAGCCAAGGTCTACCTCGACACCCCACACGACCGGGTGCCCGGTTATCTGTCACTCAAGTGACCCCTCGCAACGTCGGGCCAGGGTGGGATTCGCCTCTTGGATTGTTACTATCTGCGTAGTAGAAATTCGCTGCTTATTCGGCCTACCGCAGAAGGGCGTGATCCGAGATGACCGACATCGGCATCGACCTCAGCCGCTACCAGCTCGGCTGGAGCGACGTAGAGGACTACGTGTTCAAGCCGCGCAGGGGTCTCGACGAAGACCTCATCCGCGAGATGTCGTGGATGAAGGGCGAGCCAGACTGGATGCGCGACTTCCGGCTGCGCTCGTACGAGATCTTCAAGCGCAAGCCCATGCCCAACTGGGGTGGAGACATGTCGGAGATCTTCTTCGACGACATCTTCTACTACATCAAGCCCACAGACCATCAGGTCGACAAGTGGGAAGAGCTGCCCCAGTCGGTGAAGGACACCTACGAAAAGCTCGGCATCCCCGAGGCCGAGCGCAAGTACTTGGCGGGCGTGACCGCCCAGTACGAGTCAGAGGTCGTCTATCACAAGAACCGCGAAGACCTCGAAGAGCAGGGCGTGCTGTTCACCGACATGGACACCGCCGTTCGCGAGTACCCCGACATCGTACGGGCCTATTTCGGCACCATCATCCCGCCGGGCGACAACAAGTTCGCCGCTCTCAACTCGGCGGTTTGGTCTGGCGGGTCGTTCATCTATGTGCCACCCGGCGTCGAAGTCGAGATGCCCCTGCAGGCTTACTTCCGCATCAACGCCGAGAACATGGGCCAGTTCGAGCGCACCCTGATTATCGCCGACGAGGGCGCCAAGGTGCACTACATCGAGGGGTGCTCGGCGCCGGTTTACACCTCCGACTCTTTGCACTCGGCGGTTGTCGAGCTGGTTGCCAAGGACCACGGTCGCATCACCTACACGACCATCCAGAACTGGTCGCCCAACGTGTTCAACCTGGTCACCAAGCGAGCGGTCGCCTACGAGGGTGCCCACGTCGAGTGGATCGATGGCAACATCGGCAGCAGGCTCACGATGAAGTACCCGGCTGTGTACCTGATGGGCCCCAAGGCCTCGGGTGAGGTCTTGTCGGTCGCCTACGCAGGCGCCGGCCAGCACCAGGACGCAGGCGCCAAGATGGTTCACGCCGCTCCCGAGACGACCTCGAAGATCGTCTCCAAATCGATCAGCAAGGACGGCGGTCGCACCACCTATCGCGGCCTGGTCAGGGTCGAAGACGGTGCCGCCGGCTCCAAGAGCCATGTTCAGTGCGACGCGTTGTTGCTGGACGAGATCAGCCGCTCCGATACCTACCCCTACCAGGAGATCGGCGAGCGCGACGCCAACATCGGCCACGAGGCCACGGTGTCGCGGGTGGCAGACGAGCAGTTGTTCTATCTGCGCAGCCGCGGTCTCACCGAAGAGCAGGCCATGGGCATGATCGTCAACGGTTTCATCGAGCCGGTCACGCGTACCTTGCCCATGGAATATGCCGTCGAGTGGAGCCGTCTGATCGAGCTGCAGATGGAGGGCTCGATCGGCTGATCGGCCCACAAGCGATCCTCCCCGAGGAGAGGTGCCACCACCCGGCTCGCCCAGCGCGTCGGGGGTGGCACCTCGGTGGTTTTGCCTTCGGCGGCTTGTTGTTGCGTCTCCGTGACACCCGTGTCGGCCTTGTGGCTGTTTGGTGACAGTGCGCCTCGCCGGGAACCAGCGGCCCGGCCGGAACCGTCCGAGCCTCCGAACTGGGAGGTTCCGAGATGTTGATGAGAAGCGTGTGGCGGGCGGCCGCACTCATCCTGGCAGCGACGCTGATCGTTGCGGCATGCGGCAACAGTGACGATTCTGACGACTCGAGCTCGGGTATCGCCGTTGACGACGCGGGTGAATCCTCGGGTTCCGCCGAGTTCGACGAAGCGGCCGACTCGGTCGAAACGGCTGCCGAAACGACGATTGCTCCTACGACGGCCACCACCCAGGCAGCCGAGGTCGCCCAGGACTCCGACAGTCAATCCGGCGGCGATCTGGGGGCCGGATCGGGTGCTCAGACTTCGCTGACCCCTGCCGATTTGGGCCGCGACATCGTCTTCACCGCATTCGTCACCGTCGAGACCGATGACGTGGCGGCGGCCGGAAAGGCGGCTGTAGACGCCATTGCTCCTCTGGGCGGCTTGGTGTTCGGGCAACAGACCACAGTGGACCCGCGACCTCGAACCGTTCTGGTCATCAAGGTCAGGCCCGAGGACTTCGGCGAGGCGCTGGCGCGAATTGGCGAGATCGGCGAACTCCGCGACCAGACCGTCTCGGCCGAGGACGTGACCGAACGGGTCGTAGACCTCGAGAGCCGAATCGTCACCGCAGAGGCCAGCGTCGAGCGACTGCGTGGATTCCTGGACAACGCAGCCACGCTCGACCAGGTTGCGGCCATGGAGCGCGAGCTTCAGCAGCGTGAGACCGACCTCGAGCTGTTGCGGGGCCAGCTGCGCACGATCCAGCAGGCCGTGTCGCTGGCCACGATCACCCTGACCATCGAGGAGCGGGTTCCCGAGGCACCATCGTCTGGATTGTTGATCGAGGTTTCGGCCTACGTGCAACACGACGATGGGCGCAGTTGTGCTTCTGGTGACTTTCCGGACCTGACCGAGGGCGACGAGGTGACGCTGTGCTACCTGGTCTCCAACACCGGCGACGTTGCCTTGACCGACATCGAGGTGGCCGACCCGAACCTTCCTCGTCGCACGCGTATCGAACCGGTGGGCGATCTCACCCGCCGGCTCGAGCCAGGTCAGTCGACCACCTGGTATGCCCAGTTCGAGGCGGGTGGGGCATCGACCCTTCGCTCGTCGGCTCGGGTTTCGGCCCTGGTCGAACCGGTGCAGGGCGACGGTGTCGAAGCAGTTTCGGCCAGCGACGAGCTCGACCTGCCGGTAGAGCCAGACGATTCGCTTCCGGGGGTCCGAGATGTCGTTTCGACGACCATCTCGACCACGGGAACCGTTATCTATGTAGTGTTCTTGGGACTGATTGTCGCAACCCCTGGCTTGATCATCGCCGCAATCGTGTTCTGGTTGGTGCGCCGCCGGCAGCGCACCACCCGGGCGGCGACTCCTCGGCCCGAGCCCGCACAGCAACTCGAAGCCGAGGGGTAGGAGGGAACGGGGTCGGCCGATTTCGGTGGCATCGGCCGACCCCGGTCGCCCGCTCCTCGCCGGGGTGCAAGATGGGAGATCTCGATGCTCACCGAGAGGTTCGACCAGGCGTTCGTCTGGGCTCATTCCATGCACAGGGAGCACGTGAGGAAGGCGACGGGCATCCCTTACATAACCCATCTGATGGCCGTTACGGCCCTCGCCGTCGAGGACGCAGCCACCGATCCTGCCCTGGTTCATATGGTCGAGGACATCGCCATCGCGGCGGTGCTGCACGATGTTGTCGAAGATACCGAAGCGAGCCTCGAACAGGTCGCAGCTCGGTTCGGCGACCGGGTGGCTGCAATAGTCGACGGGTGTTCTGACACCGATCAGAGCCCCAAACCGCCGTGGCGCGATCGCAAGGTGGCCTACCTCGCCCACCTCGAGGTCGCCTCCGACCAGACGCTTTGTGTTTCGCTGGCCGACAAGCGCCACAACGTCTCGGCACTGGTCACAGATCTTCGCAGTTTCGGCAGTGCGGTGTTCGAGCGCTTCAACGCCGGCCCCGACCAACAGATCTGGTACTACGAGTCGCTGCTGGACGTCTTCGGACGCAGGCGTCCTGGCGTGCCCACCGAAGAGTTCAGACGACAAGTGAGCCAGTTCGTCGAGTTGGCTGGGGGCTCTATCACCTGATTCGCGACTTTGTGGCGGTCACGGACGTCAACTCTGCGTAGTTGACGCCCGTCAACCGGAGGTCTTCGATGAACAAGGTGATCCAAACCGGCCTGACCCTGGCTCTGGTGATCGTCGTTGGGTTGCTCGCTTTCGGGCAGCTCGGCCTGATCGATTGGACGTGGCCATGGCAGAACGCCCAGGTCATGGCGGTTGAGGTCGAGGTGGCCCAGCCCGAAGCGGCCACGATCATCACGGTCGAACCGATAGCCCTCGATTGCAGGGCTCGAATCAGCAGCCTCGTGCCAATCGTTGGCCGCAAGGAACATTCGATCGCCGGCCAGGTGTATCGCACCGACACCGTGTCGATGACCGTTGTCGGAGACATCGATACATGCGTCTCGGCCGGTTCGGTGGAGGTGATCAATCGCGATGACGGGTCGGTTCGGGTGATCGTCCCTGCCGACGCCATCACCTTCGAGCGACCTCGGGTCGACACCGTCGCCACCCTCGATTCGGTCGACTACGACAAGGGCACGTTGGGCAAACTGACCGACGCGTTCCCGTGGGTCAGCGACGACAGCGGTTTGACCCCCGCCGCATATGCCTACGCCCAAACCGTCATCGGCAGCACAGACTGCATGACCAAGGCGTTCGACACCACAAAGCGGGCGATCGTGCGGGCCTATCGCGATCAGCTGATCCAGGCCGGTCACGACCCGTCGATGATCACCATCGACATCGTCGGCCAGCCCGACCTGTCGACCACCCAGGCACCAGAGGAAGCTCTCCAGGGCTTTGACTTCGCGGTCGACACGCTTGCCACTAGCTGCACCGTCGCCGCCGGTGCCTTCGAGCGGGGATTGGCCTCCGGCAGCTCGTGAAACGGGCGAGTTTGCCCTTTGGAAACGGCGTCAGATTGCCGATCAGGAATGCGTGTGGGCGTACCTTTCGGCGAGCATCTGGGACAGAGGCTCGAGACTATGACCGTAGTGCTGGAGGCCAACGCAGCCGTGGCGCTGCTGGACGAACAACATCCGCTTCACGGTGCCGCCAAACGAGCCGTGCGTAATGCATCCAGCGTCGTGATGCTGGATGTGACGCGAACCGAGGTATTCAATCGGTTGCGCCGCCACGGCGGACCAGAGCAGTTGATGGCCGACCTCTATCGCAGGGGCATTCGCATCAAGGCGATGGGTAACGACCTGGCCTTGGCCGCGATGAACCTGCGCACCGAACATCAGAACAAGTGGTTCCCCATCGTGGACGCAGCGGTGGTGGCCTTGGCCCTCGACCGAGGCTGGCAGGTCTTGACGGCCGAACCGCGCTGGCCGACGATACCGGGCGTCAACATCGAGACGCTCGGTGGCTCGGGCAACCCAGCGCCCTCGAACGAGCCCGGAGCCCTTCAGATCACCTGATGTCGACTCGGCCGTGCGGCGTGTCGATCACGGCGAACACGGCTGGCTCACCTCGCAGTACCTGAGAGTTGATCGACAACGCCTGGTGCAGTTCCTGAAGCCGGCCGGGTTCGGGCCAGCAACAGTGCAGCTCGACCAGGCTGCACCCACCCGGTGAGGTGCCGGCGGGGTTCGTTGTGGCCCCCCAATCGATCACGAACGGCACCGGGCCCAGCGGCGCCGATGTGAGCGTCCAGGTGAGCGTTTGGCCCGCAGGTGTCACCCGGCTCATCGAACGTGACGGGCCCGGATCGAACCCCAACTCGGCCATGACAGCGGCGACACCGGCGAGCGATTCGCCTGGGCCCGGATGAACTGCAAACGTCACGAGCTGCTGAGACGCATCGGGATCGACGCCGAACGGTCTGGGCCCGGTGTGATCGGCCTGGTCGGGGTCGGTAGCGATGATCTCCAAGTAGGTCTCGGGGCCCAGCGACAACAGCGAGTTGTGGGTGCCTGCACCCGGGTGCGGGCCGCCTCTGGTCGGCGAGACACCGGTCAGGGCCGAGATGAACGCGCCGCCGCGGTGCAGGTCGGGAACTCGGTATACGAGATGGTCGACGATGGCCATTGACGAATTGTCGCTCAGCCGGAGGCCGTCTGGCGATTCGGGATGTCTCGCGTTCGCATGAGCGATCCGTCGGCGGCGAACACCTTCAGCGTGCAATCGGCCAACTCGAACATCGCCTTTTGGTCGAACCTCCGCAGAAGCTCCAAGCCAAACTCGAAGTCGGCGTCGAGCAGTCCGAAGCCGGGCTCGATCCACGAGTGGTCGCTGGAGCGTCCGGTGGCCTCGATGTGTCGAACCGACCGCTCCGACAGCAGGGCACGCATCTGCGAACTTCGCGCCTCGTTCTCGCAACGGTCGAGCACGGCGCTCTGCGGGTTGTACGCGGTGACGACCAGCATTCGAGGCAGATCGTGCGGCCAGAAGCGGTCGGTCGAGGCGTGGAAGGGTTCGCCGAGGTCGACCTCGCTGGCGACGTAGATATCCCAAATTGCCGCGTCCGCAGGGCTCATCGAGACGATCGTAGCGACGGTGGATGCTTTACTGGCCCGATGAACCGCCTGTTCGTGGCGACCTGGCTTCCGGCCCAGATCCATGATCTGCTGGACACCATTCCCGCCGACCATCGGCGTCACCTGCGCAAGACAAACGACGTCAGATGGGTCGAGCGCCATCGCAGGCACGTGACGTTGTGGTTTCTGGGCGACGCGGACGCCGCACCCGTCGCCAGGGCCCTTGAATCGATGAGGTTCAAGCCGGTGATTGCGTCTGTGGGGCCCGGATTGACGAGGCTGGGCCCATCGGCGCTGGTGGTTCCGGTGGCGGGACTGGACGGGCTGGCCATGACGGTTCAGGGCGCAACCCGCGCCCTTGGAGTGACCGACACCGCAGGCCGGGGGTTCGTGGGACACGTGACGGTCGGGCGGGTGCGAAGGAATGCTTCACCCGCCCTGCAACCGTTCGAGCTCAGCGCCCAGTTCGAAGTGGCCCAGATCGACCTGGTCGCAAGCGTGCCCTCGCCCGATGGTTCCGCCTACCGGACAATTGGCACGTTCGCGGCCAGCTAGGTTCCCTGCGATGTTCGCCCCGATACCAACAGATCGCCTCGTTCGACGCTGGGCTCAACTGGTCGCCGGGCTGGTGGCGTTCGGCGTGGGCTTGGCCCTGATGTTCGTGGCCGACCTGGGCCTGCCTCCGTGGGACGTACTGCACGAAGGCATAGCCGAAAGGGTCGGGTTGCCGGTAGGAACCATCATCAGCCTCGTTGGAGCCCTGATGGTGCTGGTGATGATCGCACTTCGAGAGCCGCTCGGTTTGGGAACACTGCTGAATGTCCTCGTGATCGGCCCGGTGGTGGATCTGACCATGTGGCTGCTGGGAGACCCGACCTCGATGGCACTTCGCGTCGGCTACCTCGTCGCCGGGCCGCTGGTGGTGGGTCTGGCCGGGGGTCTCTATCTGGGTGCCGACATGGGGGCTGGGCCTCGCGACGGCACCATGACCGCTCTGGGACGCCGGGGCCTGCGCATCGCCTACGCGCGCTTCGCAGTGGAGGCGGCAGCGTTCTTCGGCGGATTGGCTTTGGGCGGTACCGCTGGAGCCGGAACGGTTTGGTTCTTGGTCGCCATCGGTCACGCAACCGAGTGGTCGGTCAATCGCTTCGTGATCGTTGGCGCCGACGGATCCAACCGCACCGTGGCGCTTTCGCACCAGGACAAGGCCGCGGGCTAGCGCCTGCGTCGGTGGCTGGTGGCCACTATCTCCACCAGAATGGCGCCGGCCAGCATGATCCCCGCGGCGGCCACACCCAGAACGGTGAACGAACCGGCTGCGACCAGGATGCCGCCCACCGTAGGTCCGATGACGCGGCCCAGAGCCATCACCGCCTGAGCGTCGCCGATGCGGTCGGCCGGGTGCTTGGAGCGCTCCGACAGCAGCGTGTAGGCCTCGGGCACCGCCATCCAGAAAGCTGCGCCCCACAGCGCCATCGCGGCGAAGAACACCACCTGCGAATCGACGGTCGCCAGGGCCAAGGCGCACAATGCGGTGATAGCGATGAATCCGCCGGGCATACGCCGTCGGCCTGCATAGCGGGCCGCCGGTATTCCGGTGATGGCGTTGAGGCTGAGGGCCAGGCTGAGTGCGATCGTGCTCATGCCGAGGTTGTCGGCGATGACGCCGCTGAAGACGAAGACCGCCGAACCGCCCAGGGCCAGGGCCCCCATGCCGAGCAGCACCGGGATGACGCCACGAGCCTCGATGGGGCGTCGACCGCGCGTGATCGCCGGGTCTACGCGCAATGGCAACAGAAGGCACACGGCGCTGAACCCCGCCAACGTCAGGTAGATGGCGTCGAGGCCACCCCACCACGAAGCAAGTGCGATCAGGGGTGCCGCCACCACAGACGTCACCGGGCCAAGCGCTGCTATTTCGCCCCGCCGGTTGTCGTCGTCAGCACTGTCGGCCCAGGCGATCCAGGTCAGCAGACCCATGGCGATACCGGTGATGCCCCTCAGTGCGATGAGGCTTGCATAGTTGGGGGCGATGGCCGACGCAGCGTTGGCCACGAACATGGTGATGCCGGCCCACCTGGCCATCTTCACGGAGGGGACCAGTCTGCGCCCGCCCAGCAGGTTGGCGACGGTGAACCCACCGACCTGCGCAGTCGAAATCAGAGCGGCGGCGCCGGTGTTGACGCCGTAGTCGACCACCACCTCGGGGACGGCCAGGGCGGTGGCGGCGAACACAGCCGAAACGGCTGCCGAACTGGCCAAGAGGCCGGGCGAGGCAGCCGGCTTCAGCCTTCTGAGGGCCCTCGCGGGCGTCGCGAACGTCACCGTGGCAGGCTACGCGCTGGGTCGGTTCATCCAGCGCTAGATGGGGCCATGTCGACCGCTCGTACCCCGGGCCTGAACGCCAGGCGGCCGTTGTTCGGGGCGTCTCCGAACGCAAAGACCTCACCTTCGCTCGTTGTTATCCAGTAACCGTTCCCCGAAGCGGTGGGGGCGAACTGGGCGGGGCTGGCCGTGTCACAGCGGCCGGTGCCCGGCACCGAACCGAAATAGCCGACCGCCCCGAAGGCAAACACGCCACCATCGCCGGCGTGCAACCAGTAGCCGCTGCCGTCGGGATTGGACGCCATCGACATGACGGGCGAGTTCAGCTGCATGGCGCCGGTAGAGCCGTGGAACTCGGCGTCGCCGAAGCTGAACACACCACCGTCGAGGCCGAGCAACCAGTAGCCGCCTCCGGTGGATGTCGGCTCCATCGACACGATCGGCGCGGCCAGTTGCATGGCGCCGGTCGAACCGTGGAACCTGGCGTCTCCGAACGTGAACACTCCGCCATCGTCGGCCTGCAGCCAATAGCCGGTGCCGGCGGGGTTGGCGACCAGCCTGCGGATGGGAGCGGCCAGTTCGCGGCCGGCCATGTCGCCGTGGAACTCGGCGTCTCCGAATGCGTGAACCGATCCACGGTCGTCGACGATCCAGTATCCACGCCCGCTGGGGGTCGCTTCCAGAGACACGGCGGTGCGGCCGGTTGCGGTTATGTCGCCAAGGCTGGGAACCCCGAAACCGTGCACCGCTCCGTCCGAATCGAGCACCCAGTAGCCCTGTGCCACCGATGACGATGGCGATCGGGGAGGGGTCGAGTCGGCTCGGCACTGGGCCCGATCTCGTTCGGCCTCGAATCCGCCACTGGCGGGGCCGTGGGCAAACCACTTCAGGGCCGGCTCGAAGAACATTTCGTGGAAGCCGTTGAACAACACGAACGTCACCGGCCCAGACGAACGCGACAGCACGACCTGCTTGTCTTCTGGCCCGAAGTACGAAGGTGCGCCGGGCTGGCCCTCGAGTTCGGGAGGCATGACGAAGTGGTCGAAGTGATCCACCTGGCGCTGGGTGAACCGATCCGCGGGGTCGGCGAGTTGGTTGAATGCCCTGGCCGCATGCGACGGCGGCACTATCGAGTCGCGGAGGCCCCCGGCTATGTACACCGGTAGGCCAGCGGCGCGCGCCGCGTCGAGGTGGGTCATCGGACTGCGCTGGACGCAGCTGTCATAGGCAGCGGTTCCGGGCCGGGGCGCCCCGCCGCACGAGCCTTCGATGTGGGGTATGTAGTGCCGCCACGGAGCGTAGACCTCGTTGTAGACGTACCAACCGGGCAGGTCGTACACCGGTACCCACGCGGCGACGCCCGCGAACAATTCGGGGTGCCTTCCAGCCATCTGCAAGGCCATGTGGCCGCCGCCCGAGAAACCGATGACGAACACCCGGTCTGGGTCGGCGCCGCGGGCCGTGGCGTACTGGACCGCATCGACGACGTCGGCCACCGCCAGTTCAGACCCGGTTGCCGTGGGCTGCTTGTTGACCCCCCTGAAGTTCGGGGCGATCATCGCCCAGCCGCTGTCGCGGGCCCACTGTGCGAACGGGATGCTCCACTGTTGGTCGTACGCCGCCGACCACGAGTGCAGCACCACCAGAACCGGGCGCCCGGCCTCGGGAGCCGGCAACCACATCGCGGGCTGGGCCGCGCCGTCGGCGCTGGAGATGATGGTGACGTCGTGCGCCTGGGGCACCAAGGCCTGCCAGGCATTGCGGTCGGGGCCCGACATGCTGCGATAGCCCATGGTCGCCACTGCGTTCACTGGGGCGATCGCCATCGGCACGGGTTCGACATCGATTCGTCCTATGCGGCGGTCGGTCGAGGAGTCTGTGGATGTCCCGCCAGTCGCCAGCCACACCGTGCCGTCGGCATCGACCACCGATGTGGTCTCGTCCAGTTTAGAGAGGGCCACCGAACCGCTGGGCGAAGCGGGCCGGGCCACCACGGTTCGGGCACCAGACGGCGAGTAGTGGTGGGTCGTGCCGTTCGAGTCGAGCAGGGCGTAGCCGTCGCCGTCGCGCGCAGCGTCGACGATGTTGCGCGGCTGGCCGTCGTTGGCGCCGCCGAGGAAGGGCGCCCCGAACGCCCACACACCGCCGCTGACGTCGACCATCCAATATCCGGTGGCCGACGTCACCACGGCAATGACCGGGTGATGGATCGTGTAGTCGGCCCCCGACCCCTGGTGGATCGCGTCGCCGAATGCGTAGACCGACCCGCCTGCGGTCACCATCACATAGCCGTCGCCGTCGGGCGTCAGCGAGGCGTCGACGATGGGTGCGGGAGGGGGATTGGTGGTCAGGTCGGCGAGGCC
>JAGQSP010000233.1 GCA_020439485.1 Acidimicrobiales bacterium
ATCTCGAGGTCGGCGGGCACCTTGAAGTAGTACTCGATGGCCTGCAGGGTGTCGTGGTCTCGGTATAGCCCGATATGGCCGACCCTGGCCGAAGGAACAGCCGCCAACATCCCGTCTACCAGGCCGTTGCCGGCACGCAGTATCGAGATGAAGCACAACTTCTTGCCATCGATGGTGGGTGCGTCCATCGGCCCCATCGGCGTCTCGATCGCCTCGGTGGTGACCGGCAGGTCGCGGGTCGCCTCGTACGCCAGGAACATCGCTATCTCGTGCAGCAACGCACGAAACTTGGACGTGCTGGTCTGCTTGCGGCGCATGTTGGTCAGCTTGTGCTGGATGAGTGGGTGCTCGATCACCGTCACGTTGGCCATGGTCCCGATCTTCCCACACGGGCCGCTGGACCCCCGCCGGTATCGTGTCGTATGGCCATCGATACGGAAACGATCCGTTCTCTTCCCAAGGTCCTCTTGCACGACCACCTCGACGGCGGTGTCAGGCCCCAGACGATCATCGACCTGGCACCCGAGAACAACTACGACCGCTTGCCCACATCAGATCCCGACGAATTGGCTCAGTGGGTGCAGCGGGGTGCCAACCGGCTCGATCTGGTCTTGTACCTGGAGACCTTCGCCCACACGGTCGGCGTCATGCAGACCAAGGATTCGCTCGAGCGTGTCGCGTACGAATGCGGCGTCGACCTGCACGACGACGGTGTCGTCTACGCCGAGGTCCGCTTTGCCCCCGAGCTTCACACCGAACTCGGTTTGACCCTCGACGAGGTCGTCGAGTCGGTCAACGCTGGTTTCGAGCGCGCCTCGGCCGAAACGGGCATCGTGCTGGGAATCTTGTGCACCGCGATGCGCCACCAGGCGAGGTCTCTGGAAATCGCCGAGTTGGCCGTCAGGCACAGGCATCGCGGCGTCGTGGGGTTCGACATCGCGGGTGCCGAGGCCGGTAACCCACCGACCCGTCACCTCGACGCGTTCCACTACATCCAGCGTCACAACTTCCACTTCACCATCCACGCCGGCGAGGCCTACGGCCCTCCCTCTATCTGGGAGGCCCTCCAGTACTGCGGGGCCGAGCGTCTGGGTCACGGCGTGCGAATCGTCGACAACATCTATACAGACGACGACGGCGAGATCGTGCTCGGCGAGCTGGCCGCGTTCGTTCGAGACCGGCGTATACCGCTGGAGGTGTGCCCGACCTCCAACGTCCACACCGGTGCTGCCGAGTCGATCGAGACCCACCCGATCGACCTTCTGAAGCGGCTCAAGTTCCGCGTCACGGTCAACACCGACAACCGCCTGATGAGCAACGTCACCATGACCAGCGAGATGAAGGCACTGGTAGATGCCTTCGGCTACGACATCAAAGACATCCAGTGGCTCACCATCAACGCCATGAAGTCGAGCTTTTGGCCCTTCGACGATCGCCTGCGGATCATCAACGACATCATCAAGCCGGCCTACGCCAAGGCCCTGGGCGAAGAGGGCTGACGCCCTGGTGTCAACCTCGGACCAGCCGCTCATCGTCGCACTCGGCGACCTGATCGGCGATGTTGTGGTCGAACTCGAATCTCAGTACCGACCAGGAACCGACACTCAGGCCACCATCACCCGCCGTCGCGGCGGGTCGGCGGCCAATGTCGCCGCGGCAGCGGCAGCCGCCGGGGCTCGTGGCCGCTTCGTGGGACGCGTGGGCGCCGACTCGCTGGGCGACGAGTTGTTGGCCGAGCTCGACCGCTTCGGCGTGGAAGCGGTTGTCGAGCGCGGCGGCCGAACCGGTTCGGTGGTTTCGATCGTTCATCTCGACGGCGAGCGTTCGCTGCTGACCGACCGGGGGTCTGCCGGCGACCTGGCCGCCCTTCCGCCGGGTGCTCTGGAAGGGGCATCGGCATTGCACGTGCCGCTGTACGCCCTTGCGGTCGAGCCGTTGGCGTCGCTGGTGGGTCAAGCGATCGAGACTGCGGTTTCTCTTGGAGTGTTGGCAAGCGTCGATGCCTCCAGCGTGCCCGTGGTCGAAGAGTTCGGTGCCATCGACCTGGTCGACTGGTGTGTCCAGCGCGGGGTCTCGGTGCTGTTCTGCAATGACGACGAGTACCTGGCACTCGACGGCGCCGCCGATGGGCGGGGCGACATGGTGGTCGTGCACAAGCGCGGACCGCACCCGGCGGTGGTGCACATCGATGGTGGCCGGGTCGAGGTGCCGGCGACGGCGGTCGCCGATGTCGTCGATTCGACCGGTGCCGGCGACGCCTTCGCGGCCGGAACGCTAGCTTCGGTCTGTTCTGGTGCCGACTGGGTTCAGGCGGTCGCTCGAGGTCACCAGTTGGCCGCCAAGGCGGTCTCGCGCACAGGAGCTCTCCGAGGAGTCGAACCATGACGGCAACCAGAACCAGTGACGAGGTGGGCCAGGCTCTCTCTGACGGATGGGCAGTGGTGGCCCTCGAGTCGACGATCTTCAGCAATCTGGGCCTTCCTTCCCCTGACAACCTCAGCGCCTACGAGCGGTGCACAGCGGCGATCCGCGCCGCCGGTGCAGTGCCCGCCATGACGTGCGTTCTCGACGGCGTGCCTCGTGCCGGAATAGAACCAAACGAGCTCGACCGCGTATTGCAGGGTGACGCGAAGGTCGCCGCCAAGGGTTTGCCGGTGGCCATGGGCACCGGCCTCGACGTCGGCGTGACGACCGTGTCGGCGTCGATGGCCATTGCCGCATCGGTTGGCATCAAGGTGTTCGCCACCGGAGGAA
>JAGQSP010000234.1 GCA_020439485.1 Acidimicrobiales bacterium
GTTCGCCTGCTCGATGGGCGACAACGTCATCCATCACGGCGGCCACGTCAAGATGATGGCGGCGGTTCAGCCGTTCTTGTCGGGCGCCATTTCCAAGACCGTCAACCTCCCCGAAGAAGCGACGGTCGAAGACATCGAGCAGCTTCACCTCGACGCTTGGAAGCTGGGCCTCAAGGCGGTGGCGGTTTACCGCGACAACTGCAAGGTCGGCCAGCCGCTGTCGACCACCAAGGCCAAGAAGACCACCGAGGGGGTCGCCGTGGCCGAGGCCGTTTCGGTGGTGCCCGAACTGGCTCCGCGGGCACCAGAGCGCGAGCGTTTGCCGCGTCATCGCCGCAGCCGCACCTATTCGTTCCGCGTCGCCGACTGCCACGGCTACATGACCGTGGGCGAGTACGACGACGGTCGTCCTGGCGAGATCTTCCTGACCGTCGCCAAGCAGGGTTCGACCCTGGCCGGAATCATGGACGCCTTCGCCATATCGGTCAGCCATGGACTGCAGTACGGCGTTCCGCTTCGCTCGTACATAGAGGCCTATACCAACCTGCGTTTCGAGCCGGCGGGCATCACCGACGACCCCGACCTGCGCATCGCCACATCGCTGGTCGACTACATCTTCCGGCGTTTGGCACTGGAATACCTGCCCTTCGACGAGCGCAGCGAACTGGGAATCTTGACCACTGGCGAACGCACCGAGCCGACGTTGCCCGGTATGGAGACCGCGGCTGTGGCCAACGAGGTCGGCGCCGCGGTGGGCACCGGCATGGCTGTCGACCCCCGCGCGGTTGCGGCCGCGACGGCCCCCGAGGTGCCCTATCAGGCTGAGGCCGCCTCGTCGCCCGCGCGACGTGGAGGCGACGCACCGCTGTGCTTCACCTGTGGCGACGTGATGACTAGGGCCGGTTCGTGCTACACGTGCCGCTCGTGTGGCTCCACCAGCGGGTGCAGCTGATCGTCCGGCTTCATTTCGGCCACCCTCGGTGGTCGGCCGAACATATGACGTGCTTGTAGTTTGCGGCCCGACTAGATTGCCCGCTGCGCTGGCGGAAGGCGCTGAGGGAGATTCACGATGCAGCGAACGACACGCGCGCTTATCGGCGCAGCCGTCCTGCTCACGGTGTTGGTGGGGTTGGCGCCGGAGGTCGGCGCAGATGGTTTCATGACCCTTCACAAGACCGAGGCCGGCTGTGAGGTGGTCCACGACTATGGCGTGGGTCTGCAGGGCTCGGGCACGGGAACTATCGCAGTCGACGCGGGCCCGGGTCCGGTCGTGGCGGCGTTCGTCGAGTGGGCCGGGTACGACGATCCGACTCCCAACGACATCGCTCCTGGCGGGTCCAGGGCCGACAGCACACTGACGATCAACGGCGTCGAGGTCGTTGGTACCCAGCCGCCGGGTGAGGTCGGCTATGCGCCTTCGGGGCTGCCCCAGCCTTGGTACTCGTGGTACGCCGACGTTGGCCCCACCGGGCTCGGAATCATCACCAGTTCTGACGCCCAGACGGTCGATGTGAGCGGCTACGACACCAACGTGGGCCGCTACAACAACGGGCTCAGCCTGGTCATCGTCTACGACACGTCTCCGTGCCCGGTGCCCTCGTTCGTCGAGGTCCGCACCGGCATCGACTACTACTGGCGTGGGCTCCCCGACGGACAGGGCATCACCGCCCCGATCATCTACAACTTCGCACCGGCCGACTTCGAGCGTCAGGCCACCTTCTTCATCAACCACGCAGGTACCGACAGCCTTCAGACGGTGTGTCGAGGTGACGCGATCTGGATGTCTGCCGGTTCGGGTGACCACCCCGACTCGATAGTCGCCATCGACGCAGGCACCGGCGCGGCCTATGGAATCAACGGCGGCGTCGAAGCCCTCGACGATCCCTTCGGCGACGACCTGCCCTGTACGACCGAGATCAACCCGGCCCCAGACTTTCCCTACGAGGCTGGCCACCCCTACCCGGGCGGAGCCCAAGAGGCGCCGTTCAAGGTCCTGAACTTCCATCGAGACTTCCAGCCCGAGTGGACCTCCATGCGTTTCGACGTGTTGGTACCCGCCGGCGCGACCTGGTTCATGTTCCAGATGGAGTCCGAGGCCGATCAGGTAGGCGAGTCGGGGGCGTCGGTGGGTGGAGGTCCCTTCGTCCTGACCCCATCTGGTGATGTCGACGCAACACCGCGCATCGACGTTTCGCTCGTGAAGAACGTCTCGACCTCGGCGTCCGGGCCTTTCGGCGACGAGTTGGTCGTCGATGTCGGCGACACGGTGTTCTGGGAGATCATCGTGTCGGCTGCATCACAGGACGCCGACGGCAATGACCTCGACGATGTCACCGGCCTGGTCGTCGACGACGTGGCTCCGGGCGGCATCACCATCGTCGACGCGACAGGCGACGGCAGCTTCGACACCACCACCGGGGTGTGGACCATCGGCGATCTGGCGGCCGGCGACAGCGTCAGGTTGGTTCTGGAGAGCACGGTCGACGCGGTTGGCCGCCACATCAACCTGGCCGAGGTCGCCGACCATGTCGAAAGCGACATCGACTCGACGCCCGGCAATGGTCCGCAGCAACCGCCCGAGGACGACGACGACTCGGCCGCGGTGTCGGCGTCACTGATCGACGTCGAGCTCACCAAGCAGGTCGACGGAGTCGATGGGCCGGTCGACAGGGTTCCGGGAAACACCATCACCTACTCCCTGACGGTCGAGGCCAAGGCCTCGGGACCCAACGGTGAGGTGTTGTCCGACGTCACCGGTTTGACCGTTGCCGACACCTTGCCTGACGCCGTCACCTACGTTTCCAGCACAGGCGACGGAAGCTACGACCCGGCCACCGGAACGTGGACCATAGGTGACTTGGCGGCCGGATCCAGCGCCAGCATCGATCTGGTCGTGACGATCGATGCTGATGCGCCGGTCGAGTTCGACAACTTCGCCCAGGTCGACACACACGATCAGCCCGACATCGACTCGACTCCGGGCAATGGCCCACAGCAGCCGTCCGAAGACGACGAGGATGTCGTAACGGTCAAGCTGCCGTCGGTCAGTCCGACCACCGATGTCAACACCACCACAACAACCGTGTCCACGACCACCGCCCAGCCCGGTGGTGATGTGGGCGGAGACGACGAGTTGCCCAATACCGGTGCCGATTCGCTGCACCTCGGCTGGATGGGCCTGCTGGTTCTGGTGCTGGGCGTCGACCTCGTGATCTTGGCGACATCGATCGACAAGCTCGGACGTCGGCGGGTTCGCTGACGCGCTGGACAAGCCCGAATCACCGTGCTGTAGTTTGAGCCCTGACCGGGAGGGCTCGTGGCCAAACTGCGCTTCTACTTCGGAACCATGGGTGCTGGAAAGAGCACCATGGCGCTGCAGATCCATCACAACCTGAGTCAGGCCGCGCCCGGCTTGCTGCTGACCAAACACGACCGCGAGGGTGCCGCTGTCAGCTCGGCGCTGGGCGTGTCGGCGCGGGCCCACACCATCGGCGATCACGACGACGTGTGCGCCAAGATCGAGTCTGAGGCTCGGGCTTGCGGCGGTCTCGAGTTCGCCATCTGTGACGAAGCCCAGTTCTATTCGCGGCGCCAGATCGACCAACTGGTCGCGGTGGTGGACCGGCTGGGCATCGATGTCTATGCCTTTGGTCTGCTGACCGACTTTCGTGGCCAACTGTTCGAGGGCACCGCACGGTTGCTCGAGATGGCCGACGAGCGCAACGAACTGCAGGTCCAGTCACGGTGCTGGTGCGGAGAACTCGCCACCCACAACGCCCGCCTGGTCGATGGCACCCAGGTGTTCGAGGGCGATGTGGTGTTGGTGGACGACGGGCGCGAGGCCGCCGTCACCTACGAGCTCAAGTGCCGACGGCACTGGATGAGCGGCGAGAGCGCAGCCCGCCAGGCAATGGCCGAGGGGCTGCGGGCGGTTTAGTCCTGACCACCGGTGGGTCGAGGCCTCTGGGGCGCCGGGCAACAATCCGCCGGGCAGGTGTCTGGCCTGACCTGCAGCGGCCCCAGCTTGCGCACCGCGGCATCGGCCGAGATGCGCTCGGCTATCAGTTCGCGAATCATGGCCACGAAGTCGGGGTGCAGGCCAGGCGTTGCCGAGCGGACCATGGTGATCCCGAGCGACTCGGCCGCCTGGGCTGCCTGCGTGTCGAGGTCGAACATGACCTCCATGTGGTCGCTGATGAACCCGATGGGTACCACCACCACCCGCGAAACACCCTGCTGGGCCAGCGCCGCGAGGTGATCGCAGATATCGGGCTCCAGCCAAGGCACCTGCGGAGGGCCGCTGCGGCTCTGGAAGACGATGTCGTACGAGTCAACGGTGTCGTTCGGGGCTGAGCTCGGCGACAGCGACCGGACGACTAACTCGGCGGCGTCTGCCAGCTGTGCCTGATAGTCGCAGGTGGCAGCCATGGACACGGGTATCGAGTGGGCGACGAACACCAGCCTGGGCTCGGGCCCGTCGGCGAACGAGCGCAAAGCGGCCTCGACCCCCTCGGCCATGGGGCCTATGAACCCCGGGTGGTGCCAGAAGGCCCTGATCTTGTCGATCGAGAAGGCGGCGCCGTTGGC
The DNA here is from genome assembly GCA_020439485.1 of Acidimicrobiales bacterium. Classification (GTDB taxonomy): domain Bacteria; phylum Actinomycetota; class Acidimicrobiia; order Acidimicrobiales; family Poriferisodalaceae; genus JAAETH01. The sequence goes on from JAGQSP010000234.1 coordinate 4,588, forward strand.
GTCGCATGCCCGCTGCATGTCTTCGCGGTATTGGCGGCAACCCGAGTAGGTGCTGTAGGCCGATGTCACGAACGCCAGCGGACGCTGGACGCCGTCGGCCACCATCTCGGCCACAGTGTCGGTGACGAACGGGTGCCAGTTGCGGTTGCCCCAGTAGATGGGAAGGTCGATCCCGTGGAGGTCGAGTTCGGACCTGACCGCCTGTATCAATGCCCGGTTCTGGTCGTTGATGGGGCTCTTGCCGCCGAACATCGCATATTGCTCGGCCACCTCTTCGAGGCGTTCGCGAGGCACACCGCGCCCGCGGGTGACGTTCTCGAGAAACTCGATGACGTCGTCTGGGCCCTCTGGGCCTCCAAAGGACATGAACAAGATGGCGTCGTAGGGCCGTTTCACGGCCAGCACGCTAGCGGCCCCCCGGCGACGTGCCCCCGGTATGATCGCCTGCGTGTCTGGGTCTGATGAGCTCGAACTCCGGGCGGCCGAGTTGGCAGCCACCGGCGGCCCGGTCTTCGACCTGGGTCCCGCCGCCGCCGACCTGGCGTCGCTGGTTCTGCACGAGTTCGACATGGCGGGTGTGCGGCACGTCGTTGCCGCAGACCAGCTGTTGGTGCATTACAACGACCGCGCCAGGGCCCGTTGGATGTTCGAAGAGTTGGTGGGGGCGGGCTACGAGGTCGAAGCGTCAGACGACACGCCTCGGGCCGAATGGGTTGACCCGTCCGAGCTCGAGGTCGTGTATTCGGCCGGCGACCTCGTACAGGGCGAGCTGATCAGGGCCCGCCTGAAGGCCGACGGGATCGACTCACGCCTGCGCTACGACCCCACTACGACGATGGGCAGGCACCTGGCCTACGACCGAACGGTCGACGTTCTGGTACACCGCTCCGAACGCCAGCGCGCCAGCGAGGTACTCGATGGGGTGGACACCGACGCCGGCAGCGTTCGAGCGTTCCGGTCGCGTGCGTGGGCCACCCCCATGAGACGGCTCGGCGCGTTGGCATTGCTGGCGACGGTGGCCGTTTGGTTCGCCGGCTTCGTGCTGCCGCTGGCCAGACTGGTGGGATTGTTCGAATGACCGCCCCGCCCGACCCTGCCCTACAACCCGAACAGCAGTGGGCGGTGGTGTTCACCGCGCCCGCAAGCGCCGGCGGGCACTCCCAGGCCATCGAGGTCGCCAAACGGCTCGAGGAGCTGGATCTCGACGTCAGGATGGTGCGCGAACGCGCCCAGGACGAGTCGGCCGACGTCGCGGCCGAGGAGTTGATCCATGTCGTCGTGCCACCCGAGCAGGCCGACCAGGCCAACGTAGAGGTGGGCCTGCATGTGGCGGTGACCCAGAGCCAGGCCGAGGCGGCCCCCAGCCACCTGTTCGAGGTGCTGGGCATCGACGGCGACGACCTGTCCATCGCCGAGGTGGCTGCCACCGGTGGTCCGGTGTACGACCTCGACGATTTCGACGACCTCGAGGATGTGCGTGGGCTGTTGAGGGCCTTCGACAGCTCGGGTGTCCGATGGGCGTTGGATCGCCAGGGCAATCTGCTGGTTCACTACAACGACGAGGCCAAGGCCGATTCGATCATTGACACGATGTTCGGCGATGCGCCCGACGGAGCCATCGACATCGGCGCGCCGCAGGGTCACGATGGGGTTCTCGACGCCGAGGTCTACGACGTGCCCGGCGCCCCGGTCGTGGTCGATCCCGGTGTGCCGGACCCGCCCGTGACCACCCGACGATCCATCGGGTCGGTGGCCGACTTCGACGGCCGAGCCGCCGTCGACGACCTCACCGGGTCAGCCCCGGTGATCGAGACGAAGGGAACGCCTTGGTGGGCGGCCGCTGTGGTCGCGGTGGTGCTGCTGGCCTTGTTCATAGTTTTCGTGGTCTGATCGCTGGATGGATAACGATCGTATGTTCCGCCTGGTCGAGGAATACTCGGCCTTTGGCGACCACCGCACGGGCACCGCGCCCGACCTCGCCGCCTGCGGCTGGTTCTTCGAACAACTCGAGGCCATAGGAGCGACCTGCGAACGGCGCAACGTGGTGTTCGACCGCTTCGATGCGTCGGCCCGGCTGACCTCGGCCGCAGGAGAACCCATCGCGTGCGAACCGGTCTACTACTCGGCGCTGGGCAGTTTCGAGACCCGCGATTTCGCGGTCGCAGAAGTGACCTCGAACGCCGTGGGCAACCCGCACGCTCTGGATCAGGCGCTCGGTGGTGACCCGTCTGTACCCGTCGTGGTCGCCATAGACAGCCCGGCCGACATGGTGCGCATGCCCAACCGGCCCATCGCCGACTGCACCGGCCCTGCGGCGGTGGTGGTGCCCGCCGATCGCGCATCCGAGCTCGACGGAGCCGTGCTGGGCTTCGAGGCTCAGTTGGTGCCCGGCATCTGTGAAGCTTCGTCCGCGGTGCTCGGTCCGGCCGACGGCCGGCCGGTCGTGGTGACCACACCACTGTCGGGTTGGTATCAGTGCGCGGGCGAGCGCGGCACGGGTATTGCGGTTGCACTCGACCTCGTCGAGAGCCTGTCGGCCGACCACCGGGTCACGGTCGTCGCATGCTCGGGCCACGAACTGGCTCACACCGGCCTGGTCGTGTGGCTCGACGATGCCTCCGAACTTGGAACGGTGCCCGCCGGTCCGGTGATTCACCTGGGGGCGTCGGTGGCGTCGCTGGAACCCGATGGATCTGGCGGTCGAAGGTTTGCCCGTCGGCGCGCGGCCCACACCATCGAAGCCCTGCATCTGGACGATCTGGTCGAGCCCGCCGGCTTCGTCAGCACGTACGACCCGCGACCTTGGCTGGGCGAGGGTGGCACGTGGCGCAACTACACCCAATCGCCGGTGTTGTCGTTCGCCGGGCATAGCCACTGGTTTCACACCCCGGGCGATGTTCCGGCGAACTCGACCTCGGCCGAGGCCTTGGGCACCGCCTCGCGGGCCGTGCGCGACGCGGTGCATCGGTTCCTCGAGATGGTCGGCGAGGACTGAGTGTCGAGTCGCAAGATCATGGCCACAGCGCTGGTCACAGTGCTGGCGGTCGCAGCCGGTCTGGCGGGTTGCTCTTCTGATTCGCCCGAAACTGCGTCGACGTCGACCACCGACGCGGTGCCCCTGTCGCTGGACCCCGCCGCCGAGCCCGAAGAGATCGATGTGGTCATCGGCTCCGTCGAACTGAACCAGATGACCACCTTCGCTCCTGAGGGCTGGGTCTACGACGAACGATCCGACCTGTTCGAAGACAGCGCCAGCGAAGCCCGTTGGCAGGTAACCCGAGTTTGTCCCGAGCCGTGCACCGCTCGCAGCGACGCCCAGTGGATCAACGCGGCCGACGGTTTCATCTCCGAGCGGCTCGCGGCCGAGGACCTCGACCCAACCCGGTTGGACATCGACGATCTCGAGCCGGGACGGCGTTTCGTGGTGGCTTCTGACGACCAGCTTGTGGTGGCCGGCATGGCCCGCTGGGTCAGCGGCTCCAGCGAGATGATCTGGTGCTTGGTAACGGGTCCGCCCGGTGTTGCAACCGACTTGGTTCCGGTGCTGGAGTTCGCCTGTGACAACACCCAAGCGGCGCTCGAATAGGAGATCGAGGCGCGGCTAGGCCCAGCTGCGAGCGAAGTCTTCCACCCAGCGCCGCACCCGTTCGTCGTCGAGGCTGGCGTTGAACCCTCTGGGGTGACGCACCCTGAACCGGTGGTCGCCGTCGGATTCCAGCGGGCGGGGCCCATAGTCGGCCAGCAATTCGTCGAGGTGTATCAGGGCTGCGTGTCCGGCCGCGCGCGATAACTGTTCGTTGTGGTTGCGGCGGGTCATGTCGGTGCGGGCGTCCAGCAAGGGGTCGAGGACGCCTGCGGCCTTCACCCTCTGCCTGACGAAGTCGGGGGCGCTCGACAGGTTGCCGCCGGTCACGAAGGCACCGACACGGTTGGCCTCCAGACACACCAGCGCCAATTGCTCCTCGGATGCCTGGTTCACGTACACCCCCTGGTCGGGGTCTGCGCCGTCTGGCACACACCAGGTGCGCCACAGCGCCGAGGTCTGGTCTATTCGGATGAACCCGCCCTGAGCGTGATGCCTGATCGCCTCGTGGAAACTGTGGTGGGCGCGCCGCCGACTGCGCTGTGGGCGTGCCGCGGGGTGGCCCCAGTCGCTGCCGGCCGCAGTGCCGTCGGGTGGCTCGAACACCCTGGTGCGATTCATGTACAGCCTCTGGTCCGACCACACGTCGAACCCCATCGAGTGCACGCCCATGGTTATCTCGAGCTGAAGCCGTTGGCCCCTATCGCGCATGGTGTCGATGAGCGACTCGATCTGGGTGAACGCCAGCCACTGCCCGACCTGATGAGCGAGCTCGATGTCGGGGTCGACGGGGGCGCTCGACAGGTCGCCCTGGCGCCACGGTGCTGGCCACCTGCGCCAGTCGCGCGACATGGTTTCGCCCAGTGATCTGAAGCGGGCGTACTGCATGATGCGCGGATTCGACACCAGGAACCGGTCGAGCTGGGCGCGCAGTGCGGGGTGGTCGCGCACGACCCGCGAGTAGGCGATCAGCGAACTGCGGAACCGCTGGGCGACGTCGGGATAGTCGACCAGCCTGGGTGTGCGTTCGGGCGGGTCGACCACGACGTCGGCGATGGCCTCGGCGCCGGGTGCCAGGGCGAGGTCTATGTTCAGCATGTTCCAGCCCACGCGTGTGACGGGGGCGAAGGGAACGATCTCTTGAGGTGTGTCGAGGAACACGGGCAGCAACGGCAGCGTGGCGACGAACTCGCCACCCAGCTCGTGAACCGAATCGGCCAGTTGGCGAAGAGCGGTGAAGTTGCCGACTCCGTGATCGTCTGCCCCCCTGAGAGCGAAGGCCGAGGCGAAAACCCCCCAGAACCGTCGGGTCGGGGATGGCACTTGACGCGGAGTCGAGATCACCATGGTCAGGTGCTCGCGGCCCGAGATGCCGATGCTGAGCGTGTGAACGCCCATGGGTAGCGGCGCCTGGAAACACACCGTGCCGTCCGAGACGTCCGCGGCGAGCGAGTTGCCGACCTCGGTCACCAGGATGGCGCCCTGCAGCGCGGGGCCGACAGCGATCGGTTCGAACCTTCCGTCCCATGCGACGATCACCGGTTCGATCGCCGACTGTTGCAGCTCGTGAACCAGGGCGTCTGCGATGTCGGTGTCGGTGTTGAGCGGGTGGTCGAGCAGGTCTTCGAGAACGGCGCGGACTATGTCTTCTTCGGGGGCTGCAATTGCCGGGCAGCCGCCGCCCGGCGCGGTGCCGCCGATCTGTAGTCCCGACGCTGTCGCCAGTTTGCCGAGAGCGCTTGAGGGGTCTACCGGCGCCACGACCGAAACGGTAGGCGATGGCGGTGTTGCTACCCAATTGGGGGTCGGGCCCCGACGCGCTGTCACAGCCCATCGCTAGTGTGCCCGCCATGAAAGCGATCGAGGTCAGCGGGCTCGTGCGTAGGTTTGGCGAGTTCACCGCTGTGGGCGGGGTCAGCCTTGCCGTCGACAAGGGCGAGATCTACGGCTTCCTGGGCCCCAACGGCGCGGGCAAGTCGACCACCGTGCGCATGTTGTGCACCCTGTTGGCCATAACCGAGGGTCGGGCCAGTGTCGCCGGCTACGACGTCGCGTCCCAGGCCGACCAGGTCCGGCTGCGCATCGGTGTGGCTCTGCAAGAGTCGGCCATCGACGAGAAACAGACCGGGCGCGAGGTCATCGAGCTGTCGGCCCGCCTGTACGGCCTACGGGGTTCGGTTCTGCAGCGCCGGGTCGCCGAGGTCATCGACTTCGTCGACATCGGCGACGCCATGGACCGCTTCGTCAAGGAGTACTCGGGTGGCATGAAGCGGCGGTTGGACCTGGCCGCGTCGTTGGTGCACGACCCTCAGGTGCTGTTCCTCGACGAGCCCACCACCGGCCTCGACCCCGTCAGCCGTGCCCGGGTGTGGCAAGAGGTCGAGCGGCTTCGCAACGAGTTGGGCATGACGGTGTTCCTGACCACCCAGTACCTCGAGGAGGCAGACGCCCTCGCCGATCGGGTGGGCATCATCGACGGCGGGGTCCTGGTCGCCGAGGGAACCCCTGGCGCGCTCAAGCGGTCGGTGGGCAACGACCTGGTCACCGTCCACGTCGGCGACAGGGGAGAGCTGGCCAGCTCCACGGCCTCGGCCGTTCGCGGAGTCGAGTCGGTTCGCCTCGACGGCGAAACATTGACGGTCACCACCGCGGACGGCTCCAGCCTGGTCGGCCCGCTGGTAGTTGCGCTCAACGGCGCCCAGGTCGAGGTCGGCACCTTGTCGGTGCGCACGCCGACCCTCGACGACGTGTTCTTGGCCAAGACCGGCCACCACCTCGAGCCCGGCGAGGAGCCAGCCCGATGAACCCCAACACTGCGTCCGATACCGATTCGGCCACCCTCGCCAGGCCTTCGTCGTTCCTGTGGGACGTTGCCACGGTGGCTCGGCGAGCTGTTCGCTCGCTGGGCCGCGAACCCGAGTTCATCGTGCCTGCGCTGATCGTTCCGGTGTTCTTCTTCATCGTCAACGTAGGTGCCCTGCAAGATGTCGCCGAGCAGATTCCCGGCGTCGACTACAAGGCGTTCCAGCTGCCGGTGGCCATCGTGTTCGCGGTCACCGGTGTGTCGCGGGCCTCGACGCTGGTCGTCGACATCGAATCCGGCTACCTCGATCGGTTGTTGATAACACCGGTCAGGCGTTCGGCGTTGCTGTTGGGCCTCATGGTGGCCGACGTCGTGCTGGTCGCGGGCCTTGCCTTCGGAGTGACCTTGCTGGGGTTCGTCGCCGGCGTGAGCTTTGCCACCGGCATTGCCGGCTATCTGGTGTTCATGGTCATCGCATCGCTGTGGGGCCTGGCCTTCACCGGGTTCCCCTACACGGTCGCCCTGCGCACCGGCAACCCCGCTGCCGTCAACTCGTCGTTCATCCTGTTCTTCCCGTTCGCCTTCCTCACCACGTCGTTCGTGCCCCAGGAAGCGATGACAGGCTGGCTGGCCGCCATAGCCGACTACAACCCGGTGACATACCTGCTCGGCGGGCTTCGCAGCCTGCTCACCGACGGCTGGGACTGGAGCTCGATCGGGCAGGCCTTTGCCGCCACCGTCGGGCTGGGTCTGGTGACGTTCACGATGGCTTTCCGGGCGCTGGCCGCCCGAACCCGCACCGGCTGAACGCCCTCTAGCCTGTAGACCATGCAGACGTTCAGGGCGGCAACCGAACTCGAGACCGGCACCACCACGACGATCGAGCACGACACCGAGCATCACCTCGACGAGCCGGGCGACCACGACCGATTCGCCCACTACGTGCCCAAATCCGAGATAACCAAGGCCATGGTCACAGGCGAGCCGTGCACCGCGCTGTGCGGCAAGAAGTGGGTGCCATCGCGCGTCCCCGAGAACTATCCGGTCTGCCCCGACTGCAAGAAGATCTACGAGTTGCGGGCCAAGATGGGGCTCTAGCCAGTTGGCACCGATCTCAGGCAACACCCCGGGACTCGAACTGATCCGCGACCGCATCGGCGCCTCGGTCCGAAACGTGCTCAGCGGCGGACACAGTTCGTCACCAGACGAAGTCGACCTGGCCCCCTTCAGCGAGCCGCCAGGCGATCCGGGCCTGTTTGGCCCAGATTCGGTGGCCTGGCAGGTACACGCCGACCCGGCGATGCTGATCGGAGGCATCCGGTCGCTGCTGATGCAAACGACGCACCCGCTGGCCATGGCGGGAGTTGCCGAGCACTCGAACTATCGAAGCGACCCTTGGGGTCGGCTTCATCGCACCGCTCAATACGTCACCATCACCTCCTACGGCGGAACCGCCCAAGCCCAGCGTGCGATCCGCAACGTCAAGGCGATCCACAAGAGGGTCAAGGGCGTGGCCCCTGACGGCAGGCCCTATTCGGCATCAGACCCCGATCTGGTGACCTGGGTGCACGTCACCGAGGTAGACAGCTTCTTGACCTCGGTGCAGCGGTTCGGCACCACACAGCTGTCGCCCGAGCAGGCCGATCGGTATGTCGACGAGATGGCCCAACTGGGGTTGGCCATGGGAGCCAAAGAGGTTCCCCGCTCGGTCGCAGACATCGCCGCCTACTACAAGTCGGTCGACTCGCAGCTCGAGGCCGGTCCTCAAGCCAGGTCTGCCATTCGGTTCTTGATGTGGCCGCCGGTGCCGTCGCGAATCCGCCCGGCCTATGCCGTGTTGGCGGCGGCCGCGGTGTCGACCATGCCCATGCGGCTGCGCAAGATGTTGTGGCTGCCCGAGACCCCTTCGATCGACAAGGCCTTGGTGGTGCCTGCGGGCGAGCTGTGCACAGCGGTGCTGGGTTGGGCGCTGGGCCCGAGCCCGGTGGTCGAGGCCGCATTGCGCCGCGCCGGGGCCACGGATGCCGCCGGCTGACCCACGGCGAGTTGTGAACGAACTCTGAAATCGGGGTTCTCGGGAAGTCGTGGTGGCTCTAGCGGGTTGTCTGGCGATGTCATGAGCGACTTCGAAACCGTCACGTTCTTCTCCTATCTGGTGGCTTTCGGCGCGGGAATCATCTCGTTCCTGTCTCCGTGCGTGCTGCCGATAGTTCCCGGGTACATCTCGATAGTCACGGGGCTGTCCGCGGCCGAGTTGCGCGAGGGCGGTCGAAAGCACACCCTGGCCATCAGCCGTGATACCGGCATGTTCGTCGGCGGCTTCACGGCCGTGTTCGTGTTGCTTGGCCTGTCGGCCAGCTCGGTTGGCAACTTCTTGTTCGACAACCAGGTGGTTCTGACGCGCCTGTCTGGCGCCCTGATGGTGCTGATGGCGCTGTTCATGGTGGGGTCGATCTTCTTGAAGGCTCCGTGGCTTTATCAGGAGGCCCGTTTCCACCCGCAGCTCGGCAAGTTCGGCCGGGGGGCTCCCGCCATCGCCGGAGCCGCGTTCGGATTCGGCTGGACACCGTGCATCGGGCCGGTGTTGGCTTCGATCCTCGGAGTGGCCGCGAGCTCGGGTCGCGCCACCCAGGGCGCAACCCTGCTGTTTGCCTATTCGATGGGTTTGGGAGTGCCGTTCCTGGCCACCGGCCTGGCGTTCGGCAAGCTGACCGGTGCCTTCGCCTGGGTCAAGCGCCACTTCACCTACATCGTCATCGGCTCTGCCGTGTTGCTGGGGGCATTCGGGGTGGTGTTGATGCTGAATCGCCTACCCTGGCTCACCGCCGAGCTGACCCGGCTGATGGACGCTGTCGGCCTCGACCGCCTCATCGAGCTGGGCTAGACACTCGTTGGTTGTGCGCCAAACGTTGGCGAGGAGAAACTGATGTCCGAAACACCGATCGACCTGTACTGGCGGCCCGGCTGTGGATTCTGCATGGCTCTCGAGCGGGGCCTGGGCAAGGTCGGCGACCTGCCGATCAGCCGCCACAACATCTGGGATGACCCCGAGGCCGC
>JAGQSP010000235.1:0-2061 GCA_020439485.1 Acidimicrobiales bacterium
GGCCCGCACCCCGAGCGACAGCACGGCGACCAGGTCGGTGCCGGTGGTGATGAGCATGCCCGGTTCACCATTGACCCCTGCCGGCTCGAAGGTCAGCCCGCGGTTCAAGACGGTCGCCAAGAGCTGGTGTGCGACGGCCGTCGCCCCGTCGAGGGCGAGCAACGGGGCCGTGGGCAGGGCCCCGCCAGAGTCGAAGTCGCCGATCACCCCCGGGTCCAGCACGGCCAACAGGCTGTCGAGGTCGCCTCGTTCGCAAGCGTCGATGAACCGGGCCACCACGAGCTCGTGTTCTGAGCGGTCGACCTGGAACCGTGCGGCCGCTTCATGAGAGGCGATGCGCCGTCGGGCCCGGCTCGCCAGCTGACGGCACGCTTGAGGCGAGCGGCCGACCAACTCGGCAATGGCGACGAAGTCGACGCTGAAGACGTCGTGCATCACGAATGCGGCGCGCTCGGCCGGGCTCAGCTGTTCGAGAACGACCATCAGCGCCATACGCACGGTGTCGTCGAGGGTGACCCGGTCTGCCAGGTCGGTCTCGCCACTGGGCAAGTCGACGATCGGCTCGGGTAGCCACGGTCCGACGTACGCCTGCTTCACCCGCTCGTGCGCCCGGAGGCGATCGATGCACAGCCGTGAAGTGACCGCAACGAGCCAACCCCGGGCGTCGTCGAGTGATTCGACGTCCGCAACCAGAAGCCGGCTGTAGGCCTCTTGCAGCACGTCCTCGGCGTCGTGAACGCTGCCGAGCATGCGGTAGGCAACGTCGAGCACTCGCCGGCGGTGCTGATGCCAGATCTCGTCGATACGAGCCGCTGGTGTCGGAGCTTCATTCATGTCATCCAGGACGATCGAGTCGGTCGAAGTGTGACATCGATTGCGATGTCACACCGAAGGCGTGCGGATCGTCCATGTAGTCGTTCATCCAACTACTGGAGATGTGACATGACAACATCACCCGCCACCACACCGCCAAGCTTCGCCGCCCGGCCCGATTGGCTGTCCGACGAGGCCTGGCCGTACCCGGTTAGCGCTTTGAAAGTCGGCGACGACACGATCGCTTATACCGATGTCGGCGACGGCCCGACGCTGCTGTTCGTGCACACCGGGATGTGGAGCTTCGTGTGGCGAGATGTGATTGCCGACCTGGCCGGCGACTTCCGCTGCGTAGCGCTCGATGCCCCGGGTACCGGCCTGTCGTGTGGCCCGGGCCGTGTGGATCTCCCGATGTCGTCGCGGGCTATCGACGCTCTCGTTGGTCACCTCGATCTGAGCGACATGGTGTTGGTTTTGCACGACCTGGGAGGCGTTGCAGCCCTCCATGCCTCAGCAGTATGGACCGACCGGGTTCGGGGAATTGCGGCGGTGAACACCTTCGGGTGGCGGCCGAGCGGTGTCGGCTTTCGAACGATGCTCGCCCTCATGGGGTCTGGAGTCATGCGAGAGTTCGACGTACTCACCGGCTGGCTCCCGCGGCTGACGTCGACCACATTCGGGGTCGGCCGGCACTGGGATCGTTCGATGCGAAAGACGTTCGTGCGCGGTGTCGACCGTCGAGGACGCCGCAGCTTTCACCACTACATGCGGTCGGTCATGCGGTTCGACTTCGAGCGGGTCGACACCGCCAGAGAGGCGTTCCGATCGCTGCCGGCTGTGTCGGTGTTCGGTGAGCGCAACGACTACCTCGGCTTCCAAGCGAGGTGGGCCGAGGCACTCGACGACCTCGAACAGATCGAGATCCCGAAGGGAAACCACTTCCCGATGTGTGACGCACCAACCGTGGTGGCTCGGGCCATCCGCTCACGTTTTGGTCAGGTGGCCGAGCCTCGGGCGTAGTTGGACATGGAGAAGGCGCTCATCGCCACGGTGCTAGCCAGCGGGCACCGGCGGAACCCGGCCGTCGCGTCGCTCGGGACGTTGTCCCAGGGGGTGAGTAGGGTCGGTTTGCCGGTCGTGGCGTGCTGCGGGTGGCGGGTGTTCGATTGCCCACCCGGTTTGTGGCGGTCCTCCAGTGCTCGCGCGTCTCCGAGGAACCGTCATGTCTCCGTTTTTGTCCACTCCGCC
>JAGQSP010000235.1:2143-3117 GCA_020439485.1 Acidimicrobiales bacterium
CGGCTGGTGCACCTGGCAGCCCGGTTCGACGACGAACTCGAGTGGCTGCGACAGGGGGTCAAGAGTGCATCCCAGTGGATAGCGGACCGGCTCCAGATCCGATCGGCCACTGCCCGCGAGTGGATTCGTGTGGGTCACGCATTGCGTCACCTGCCTCTTATCGACGCCGCGCTCGCAGCCGGCGAGATCTCTTATGCCAAGGCACGAATCCTCACTCGCTGGGCTGACGTCGACAGCGAGGCGCAATTGCTCGGGCTGGCTCGCGAGCGCACAGCGGATCGCCTCAGCGTGGCCATCGCGCGGGCGCTGGCCGATGGAGGCGAGACCGACGACGAGCGCGATGCCCGGCTGCACGAGGCGAGGTCGGTCACTACCTGGACCGACGGCGATGGCATGACTGTCGTTCGTGTCGTCGTGCCGCCATCGGTAGGCAAGCCGATTGTGGCGGCAATCGATGAGCTGGTGCGTCGCATCGCTGCGCTACCCCCGGAAGGTCCGGTCGACGCGCCGACCGTTCCGGACGGCGCGCCCGCGGGAGCGGTTTGTGAACAGAAAGTGGTCGACGAGGTGACCGAGAGCGGTCAAAATGCGCCCGCGGGCGCGACTGGTCGACAGAGTGTGAGCGCGCCGCCACCGAAAGTATCCAGGCAGATGTCGGCGCCTACCGATTCGTTGGTCGACACGCTCCACAAAATCGGGCTCAGGTGGCATCCGTCCGGACACGACGAGTGGACCTTCCCCAGCCTGGCCCAGCAGCGCGCCGACGCGCTGGTCGTCCTGCTGCTCGGCGCTGGGGTTCAGGTTTCCACCGAGGTCGTGTTTCACGTTCGCGGCGACGGAGCGACCTTTGACGACGGCACACCAACCACCGATAGCGCCATCTTTCGTCAGCTCGACCAGGCATTTGTTCGTCTGCTAATTCACGATGCCGATCGTCGCCCCGTCAATGCGTCCAGTGCGAGGCGACTGCCCAC
>JAGQSP010000236.1 GCA_020439485.1 Acidimicrobiales bacterium
GCGGCTTCCGGTCGACCTACGACTATGGGCCTCTCGGCGTGCTGATGCTTCGCAACGTCAAGGACGCTTGGTGGCGTTCGATGGTGCAGCTGCGCCACGACGTGGTGGGGCTGGACGCAGCCATCCTCAGCCCTCCCCAGGTGTGGGAGGCGTCGGGCCACCTCGCCAACTTCACCGATCCTCTGGTCGACTGCACCAACTGCAAGACCCGTCATCGCCAGGACAACCTCGACGACCCCAACACTTGCCCGTCGTGCGGCAAGTCGGGGACCTTCACCGAGGCCCGGGCCTTCAACCTGATGTTCAAGACCCACGCCGGCCCCGTCGAGGGCAAGGGCGCCGAGGTCTACCTGCGCCCCGAGACCGCGCAGGGCATGTTCATCAACTTCAAGAACATCATCAACACCACCCGCAAGCGGCCGCCGTTCGGCATCGCCCAGATCGGCAAGTCGTTCCGCAACGAGATCACCCCGGGCAACTTCGTGTTCCGAACCCGCGAGTTCGAACAGATGGAGCTCGAGTTCTTCGTGCCGCCTGACGAGTCGCAACAGTGGTACGAGTACTGGCTGGCCGAGCGCTTCAACTGGTACGTCGGCCTGGGCATCCCCGCCGACATGCTGCAGCTGAGGCCGCACGCCGACGACGAGCTGAGCCACTATTCGTCTGGCACGTCCGATGTCGAGTTCTTGTTCCCGTGGGGCTGGGGCGAGCTCGAGGGCATCGCAAACCGCGGCGACTATGACCTCACCCAGCACTCCGAGCACGCAGGCGAGAAGCTCGAGTACTTCGACCAGGCCACCAACGAGCGCTACACCCCTCACGTGATCGAGCCCGCTGCGGGGGCCACCCGGTCGATGATGGCGTTCCTGATGGCCGCCTACGACGAAGAGCAGGTCAACGACGACACCCGCACGGTTCTGCGTCTGCATCCGCGCCTCGCTCCCTACAAGGTCGCCGTGCTGCCCCTGTCGAAGAAGGACACCCTTCAGCCGCTCGCCCACGAGATCCTGGGCATGCTGCAGCCTCACTACATGACCGAGTACGACGAAACCCAGGCCATCGGTCGCCGTTATCGCCGCCAGGACGAGATCGGCACGCCCCTGTGTGTCACCGTCGATTTCGAGAGCCTCGAAGACAGCGCCGTCACGGTCCGCGACCGCGACACCATGGAACAAGACCGCGTTCCGGTCGCCGAGTTGCTCGATCACATCGCAGCCAAGCTGGGCTTTTGACCTAGCCCCGGTGTCCGCGCCGCTGCCCGGGTTCTCAAGCCGCACCCCCGTGCGGTCGACCAGAGTTTCATGCGCTGGCGCCTTGAGTTTGTACCTCTGATCGTTGCTGCTGCCCTGTCGGCATGCGGCACGTCGTCGTCGACGGCGATCTCATCGACGTCTACTGCGGCGACCGAGACCACGTCGACGACCAGCACGGTCGCCAGTTCGACCACAGCTGCACCGACCACAGCGGTTCCTGCGAGTGCGGCTCCGACCACAGGGGTTCCTGCCACTGCGGCGCCGGCGTCGTCGACCACCGCCGCCGTTCCGGTTGGTGCTGTCGACAGCTACATCGCCGCCACTTGGGGGTCGTCGGGGCCGTTCTACGACAACGGCGGCTCCGAGCCCGACGGCAGCGGCTGCTCGCCCGCTTCAGACGAGCTGCCCGACGGCATCTGGTATGTGCGCCTCGTGTCGCTAGAAGACCAGACCCTGGGCATCGATTTGATGTGTGTCTACTCCGACGAGGCGGCGTTCTCGCGGCCCGACTATGGCGGCGGCGATCGCCTCTATGTGAACGAGTCGACCAAGGTCAGGTTCGTGCCCCTCGGCGAGAATCCTTCGTTCTATTTCCTGACCGACTGGAACCTCCCCGATTCGCAGCAATACGTTCCCCTGACCGTGGTGGCCAACGCCATCAGCGACGGCCCCGCCGATGGGTGGCTGCTGGTCGAGGGAGGCCACGCAACCGAGTTCTGGCAACCCTGGGATTCCTAGCCCGGCTCGATCGAACGGGAGTTCGTAGCGGCTGATAGGTTCACGGCTGCCATGGCGATCAACCCCGACGACATCGAGAAGGTCAGGGAGGGTGCCGACATCGTCGGCGTCATAAGCCAGTTCGTCGCGCTCAAGAAGGCCGGCCACACCTGGAAGGGCCTGTGCCCGTTCCACAACGAAAAGACTCCCTCTTTCAGCGTCAACCCCGACCGTGGCTTCTATTACTGCTTCGGCTGCCAGGCCAGCGGCGATGTCATCACCTTCGTCCGAGAGATGGAAGGCCTCGACTTCCCGGGGGCCATGGAGTGGCTGGCGGCCAAGCAGAACATCAGTCTCCGCTATGAGGAGACCTCGGCAGACTCGGCCCGCCGCAGCCGGCGCAAGCATCTGACAGACATCGTCGACCGGGCGGTCGAGTTCTATCACCAACGTCTGCTTGCCTCGCCAGACGCCGGCCGGGCCAGGGCCTACCTGCGCAGCCGCGGCTACGACAAGGACGTCGTCGAGCGCTTCCAGTTGGGCTATTCACCAGACGACTGGGATGCGCTGGCCAAGCACCTGCGGGTGTCGGGCCGCGATCTCGAGGCCAGCGGCCTCGGTTTCACCAACAAGCGCCAGCGTCTGCAAGACTTCTTCCGCGATCGGGTCATGTTCCCAATCTTCGACACCAATGGGTCGCCGGTCGGCTTCGGCGGACGCCAGCTGCCCGAGGGGCAACCGCCCAAGTACAAGAACAGCGCCGAGACCGAGCTCTACAACAAGTCCAAGACGTTGTACGCCCTCAACTGGGCCAAGAAGGACGCAGTGGCGCGAAACGAGTTGATCGTCTGCGAGGGCTACACCGACGTCATCGGATACTTCAACGCCGGGCTGCCGCGGGCGGTTGCCACCTGTGGCACGGCGCTCACCGAAGAACACGTCAAGCTGATGCGCAAGTTCGCGTCGAAGGTCATCCTCAGCTTCGACGCCGACGGCGCGGGCCGGGCGGCGGCCGACAAGTTCTACGAGTGGGAGCGTCGATACGAGATCGAGGTCCACGTTGCGGCTCTGCCCGACGGAGCCGACCCCGGCGAACTCGCTCAGAGCCCCGACGGAGCCGCACAGCTGACCGCCGCCGTCGAGCAGGCGGTGCCGTTCCTGGCCTATCGAATCGATCGAGCGCTGTCGGCCGAGCGGCTCGACACCCCCGAGGGGCGGGCGCGGGGCGCCGAAAAGGCGATGGCCCTGGTTGCCGAGCACCCCAACGAGTTGCTGCGCGACCAGTACCTGATGGAGGTCGCGTCTCGCACCCGGGTAGAACCCGAACGCCTTCGAGCCATGCTGGCCCGCCCAAGACCGCGGCCGCAGGTTGTGCAAGAGCAACAGCCGGGCTGGTACGACGACGCTCCGCCCGCGTACGACGACGATCCGGCACTGGTTGGCACGGCGCCGGCCAGGGGAGCCAGGGGAGCGGCTGCTCAACAACGCCCTCAGCGCCCCGAGCGGGTCGAGCCCAAAGAGCGTGAGCTGCTGAGGTTGATGATCCACCGGCCCGTCGACGTGGCCGGGCGGGTGCACCCGGTGCTGTTCACGTCTCCGACGGCTCGCAGGGCCTTTGAGGTTCTCAGCGAGCCGGGGTGGGAAGGGCGCCTGCCCGACGAGGCTCCTGCCATCGGCGACCTGCTGCGGCGCCTGACCGTGGAGACCTTCGAGGGCGAGTCCGACCCCATCGAAGACCTCGGCTGGGTTGTGCGCGATGCTGCGCTTCGCGCCCGTCGAGATATCGCCGCCGAGGCTCGTGTCGACAAGGAATCATTGAGGCAACACCAACCATTGCTCCAATGGATCAGCGAACGCACCGAAGAACTACAACGATCCGATTCGCGGATTGCAGCCATCGATGCCTTGCTAGCTTGGCTGGTGTCCTACAGCGAGAGCCGAGGGGGGTGAGATGGGCGATCTGATCGACAGACGGCGAGCCCGTCGCGCCGCGCTCGGCGGCTCGGGTTCTCGCGACCCGGTCAAGCAGTATCTAGCCGAGATCGGCCAGGTGCCTCTGCTGAGCCGTGAGGAAGAGTTCGAGCTCTCCGAGCTGATCGAGAAGGGCACCATCGCGTCTCGCATCCTGGCCGAAATCGATGCGCCCGAGTCGTGCCCGCTCATCGACGAGGCCGAGATCGCCCGCCTGCGCGCTGACAAGGCCGCAGGCGACGAGGCGTTCGACACCATGTGCAGGGCGAACCTGCGCCTGGTGGTTTCGATCGCCAAGCGCTACAGCGGCCGGGGTATGGCCCTGCTGGACCTGGTTCAGGAGGGCAACCTGGGGCTCATGCGAGCGGTCGAGAAGTTCGACAGGCACAAGGGGTTCAAGTTCTCGACCTATGCGACGT
>JAGQSP010000237.1 GCA_020439485.1 Acidimicrobiales bacterium
TGATGCTGATACACGGCCTCGCAGACGACAACGTGGTGTCGGCCCACACGCTGCAGCTCAGCGGTCACCTGCTGGCGGCCGGCCGCCCGCACACGGTGTTGCCACTGTCTGGTGTGTCACACATGACGCCACAAGAGGTCGTCGCCGAGAACCTGCTGTTGTTGCAGCTCGAGTTCCTCAGAGAAGCACTGCGATGATCGCCGAGCTGGCGATCTGCACGGCCGGCTCGTTCGCACCACGCCACACCGTGACGAAGTCGAGGCCGACCGACCTCAGGGTGCCGCGATGTCTGCCCCTCGACCGCGTCACCACCGTCACCTCGGCGCGTTCGGCCATCTGATCGATCAGCAGCTCCTGCAGGGTCACGTCGAACGTAGGTCCGCGGTCGCTGGCCAGGTGAGGCTTTGCGGTGCGTACCAACTCGATATCGTCGGTCGCCAGCAACACCAGGCCGTGTCCCTGGGGGTTCGCCAGCACCGCAACGTCGATTCCCACCCCACGAAGCCGGCCGTGATGTGTGCCCGACCCGGTGGTCTCGATGGCAACCACCTCTTCGCTTTCGGCCAGGTCGTGCAGGAGCCCGCGCAGGGTGGCGGCTTCGGCGGCCTGTTCTTCCAGCCAGCGCTGGCGCCTGCGGGCCATGGCGTCTGATCCGGCCCGCATCTCTGCGAGCCAGCGTTCCGGATCGTGGTCTGGCACGACAACCGAGGGTACGCCACACGACCCGGTTCGGCCGCCCGGGCAACATTTGAGTTCCCTGCCGATCTCGGTGGCACTAGCCTTTGGTCAGTTCGCTCGCAACAGGAGTCGTGTGCCAAACCTCGTCAAGATAAGGGTTCCGGGTAACCATCTGATGACGCCGTTGCTCGGCCAGCACGACGAGCTTCTGCAGCTGGTCCGCGACGCTCATCCGCACGCGTCGATTCATGTTCGCGGCAACGAGATCAGCATCGAGGGCGAGGATGGTGCCAGGGCCAGCAGCGTCTTCGAAGAGCTCGTGCTGCTGCTCGAGCAGGGTAATGGTGTCGACGAAGAGGTCGTCAGGCGCACCATCGACATGGTTCGCGCCGACGAGCGTCCTTCGCAGGTGTTCGGCTCGACCATTCTTCGCGCCCCCAGCGGGCGCACGGTGCGCCCCAAGAGCGCCGGGCAGAAGGCCTACGCGGAAGCCATCCGGGCCAACATCATCACGTTCGGCATCGGCCCGGCGGGCACCGGCAAGACGTGGCTGGCGGTCGCCCTCGCTGTCGAGGCGCTGTTGGCCAAGCAGGTCAAGCGCATCGTGCTGACCCGGCCGGCGGTCGAGGCGGGCGAGCGTTTGGGCTTTCTCCCCGGTGACCTGATGGCCAAGGTCGACCCGTACCTGAGGCCCCTCTACGACGCCTTGCACGACATGTTCGACGCCGAAACCGCCGAGAAGTTGTTCGACCGCTCGACCGTAGAGGTCGCCCCGCTGGCCTTCATGCGCGGTCGCACGCTGAACGACAGCTTCATCATTCTCGACGAGGCCCAGAACACCACACCCGAGCAGATGAAGATGTTTCTCACCCGTGTCGGCTTCGGTTCCAAGGCCGTCGTCACCGGCGACGTCACCCAGACCGACGTCCCCGGGGGTCGCAGCGGCTTGCGCGACATCGACAAGATCCTGGGCGAAATCGACGGCATCGGGTTCTGTTATCTGTCGCGCCGCGACATCGTCAGGCACCGCATCGTGCAAGACATCGTCGATGCCTACGAACGAGACTCGACCCGAT
This sequence comes from Acidimicrobiales bacterium, assembly GCA_020439485.1. Lineage (GTDB taxonomy): Bacteria > Actinomycetota > Acidimicrobiia > Acidimicrobiales > Poriferisodalaceae > JAAETH01. Next base: position 1,755 of record JAGQSP010000237.1, read on the forward strand.
CGGCCCAACGGAGCGGCTCGTGACGGTCGAGCCACCGAGTTTCAGGTCTGGGCCCCAGCGTGCAGGGCGCCCTGGATCGCTCGAAGTGTTCGTTGCCGACGAGCAGTCTGAGGTCGACATACCGGTCGACCATTACGGGGCGCTCAGCCGATATGTGCTCGAAACCGAGGGCGTCACAGGCGATGTCGAGTTCGCACTGTTGTTCGTGGACGAGCCGGTGATGGCAGACCTGAACCAGACCCACATGGGCAAATCGGGCCCCACCGACGTGTTGGCGTTCCCCATCGACGACGATCTGGGTCAGGTGGGTCGATCGCCCGACGGCGGCAGCCGCCGCCCGGCTACCCGAGACCCGGTGGCCATGCCCGGCCCGCGGTTGTTGGGTGACGTGGTCGTGTGCCCAACCGTCGCATCGTCCAACGCCGCCGGCAACAAGGGGTCCTATCCCCACCACGACGGCTCGACCCGGGCCGAGATCGACCTGTTGGTGGTGCATGGCATCTTGCACGTTCTGGGTCACGATCACGCCGAGCCCGGCGAAGAGGCCATCATGAAGGCGGCCGAGCGCAGGCTGCTTGACGGCTTCGCCCAGCGCTCCGGCGGTGATAGCCGATGAACCTGTTGTTGGTGTCGTTGGCCATCGCAGCCTTGCTGCTGATCGCGGGGGTCATGCGCCTGATCGAAGTCACCTTCACCCGTCTCAGCCGGGCGCGAGCCGCGGGCCTCGACGAGGTCGACGGTGCCGAGAATCGCCTTACGGTGCTGGTTGCCGACCGATCACGGGTGGTGGGACCCGCCGCATTGCTGCGACTGTCGTCTCAGGCGGGCATCGTGGCCATGCTGACCGTCGTGCTCACCGACCGCATGGGCCCCACCGGTGGTGTTGTAGCCGCGCTGGCATTTGCCGGCATCGGGTTCGTGCTGGTCGAATCGACCCCGCACCGGTGGGCCATCGACAACAACGACCGAGTGGCTCGCGCGCTCGCCAGACCTGCCGCTGCCCTGGCCGCTTTCCCTCTGCTGGTGGTGTTGTGCCGACCGTTGCTGGCGGTGGTCAAGCTGCTGGTTCCCAAGTCGGCGCAGATCGACGACCCCGAGGTGGGCGAGGACGAACTGCTGGCGCTGACCGAAGCGGCGGCGGCCAGCGACGTCATCGACGACGACGAGGCCGAGATCATCGAGTCGATAATCGAGCTGGGCGACACGATCGCCCGCGAGGTCATGGTGCCCCGCCCCGACATGGTCACGTTGCCGCACGGCTCCACCGTGCGCGACGCGGTTCGCCTGGTGCTCGACCACGGTTTCACCCGGGTGCCCGTGGCCGGCGAGGCCGTCGACGACATAGCAGGTGTCGTGCTCGCCAAAGACCTCATGCGGGTGCTGCTGTCGGGCCGCATCGACTCGCCTCTGCAAGCCGTCGGTGTGGTGCGTCCGATGAGGTTCGTTCCCGAGAGCAAGAGGGCCGGCGAGCTCATGCGAGAGATGCAGGCCGAACGTATGCACATGTGCATCGTGGTCGACGAATACGGCGGCATCGCCGGTCTGATAACCCTCGAAGACATCATCGAAGAACTGGTCGGTGAGATCGTCGACGAATACGACGACGAGGTTCCGCTCATCGAAGAGTTGGGCGACGGCGCATACCGGGTCAGCGGCAGGGTTCACATCGACGACCTCGCCGACTTCATAGGCGACGACCTGCCAGACGGCGAATGGGACACCGTGGGTGGCCTGATGCTCGATCTGCTGGGTCGGGTGCCAGAGGAGGGCGACTCCGTCGCATCCAGCGGCCACGTGTTCACGGCCCTCAGGGTGGATCAGCGGCGCATCGACACGGTCGAGGTTCGCCCCGACCCTGCAACCCAGGTCGAGTCGGGCATGGGCGAGTTCGAGGCGGCGCCGTGAGATCAGGATTCGTGGCCCTGGTCGGCAGGCCCAACGCCGGCAAGTCGACCTTGCTCAACAAGATCCTGGGTCAAAAGGTCAGCAT
>JAGQSP010000238.1:0-818 GCA_020439485.1 Acidimicrobiales bacterium
GCCATTGCCGAGCCGTTGGTGAGGTTGGTGGCGACCCCCGGGGCATGGTTGGTGGCGGCGCTGGCGGGATTCTTCGGCCTGCTGGTGTTGCTCGACATGTCGCTGCGCACAGTCGTAGAGGTCGTTGGCGATTGGTCGCTGCGGTTCTTCGATGGCTCGGTTGCACTGCTCAAGCGATTGATCGAACCCGCGCCCGTTGTCGACGCGGACGCAGACCGGTCTGCGGCGGGGCCCGGACCCGGCTTCGAAAACGCAGGGCCAGAGGTCATCGACGTAACCGACATCTCGCCCGCCGACGACGAATCTGACGAGGGCCCTGCGGTCGACGAGCCGGCTCCGACCAAGCTGCCCAAGGTCAAGCTGCCCGAGGCTCCGGTCGAGGCCCAACAGCTCGCCATAGAGATGGTGCCCACCCAGGCGCCGGGCCCCTGGACCCTTCCTTCGCCCAGCTTGCTGGTGCGAAGTGGCGCCCAGACCGTGGACGAGCGGGCGGTCCACGCGGCAGGACGGGCCCTCGAGCAGGCGCTTGCCAGCCATGGCGTCGAGACCAAGGTCGTCGGTATGACCGTCGGCCCCACGGTGACTCGTTTCGAGCTCCAGCTGGCACCGGGGGTGAAGGTCAGCCGGGTCACCAGCCTCAACAAGGACATTGCCTACGCGATGGCAACCCCCGACGTGCGCATCCTGGCGCCCATCCCGGGCCGCTCCGCTATCGGCATCGAGGTACCCAACGACGCCAGGCACCTGGTCTCGGTAGGCGACATATTGGCCAGCCGGGTGGCGGCCGACGCCAAGCATCCTCTCGAGGTTGCCTTGGG
>JAGQSP010000238.1:869-1762 GCA_020439485.1 Acidimicrobiales bacterium
CTCATCGCCGGCGCCACCGGAGCCGGAAAGTCATCCTGCATCAACAGCATCCTCACGTCGCTGCTGATGAGGGCCACCCCCGAGCAGGTGAGGCTCATCCTGGTCGACCCCAAGCGAGTCGAGATGGGGCAATACGACCGTCTTCCGCACCTGTTGACCCAGGTCGTCACCAACCCCAAGAAGGCCGCCAACGCCCTGGCCTGGGCGGTCAAGGAGATGGAGCGCCGCTACGACCTGCTGTCCGAGTGTGGGTTCAGGGACATCACCGGATACAACGAGGCCTACGATGCCGGCTCGCTGATCGCAGCCCCGGGCGACGATCGGGTCTATGACCGAATCCCGTTCATCGTGGTGGTGGTCGACGAGCTGAACGACCTGATGATGGTGGCAGCGCGCGACGTCGAGGAGTCGATCACCAGACTCGCCCAGATGGCCAGAGCCGTTGGTATCCACCTGGTCATCGCCACCCAGCGGCCGTCCGTCAACGTCATCACCGGTGTCATCAAGGCAAACATCCCATCGCGGATGGCCTTCGCCGTTTCGTCGCTGGCCGACAGCCGCGTGATCCTGGACCAGCCTGGCGCCGAGCGACTCATCGGCAAGGGCGACATGCTGCTGTTGACCGCCAACTCGAGCGTGGCCCAGCGCATTCAGGGTTGCTGGGTCACCGAAGCCGAGGTCGCCAAGGTCGTCGCATCCTGGAAGCGCCAAGCCCCAGATGTTCGGTACATCGAGGGAGTAGAGGGCGAAGAGTCCGAGGCCGCGGCCGGCTTCTTGCCCGGCGGAACAACGGGCGACGAGGGCGACGACGATCTGCTGTTGCAGGCGATGCGTCTGGTGGTCGAAAGCCAACTGGGCTCGACCTCGATGCTGCAGCGCAAGCTGAAGGTCGG
>JAGQSP010000239.1 GCA_020439485.1 Acidimicrobiales bacterium
CCCTGGGTCTCGAGGAAGCGGATCTTCGAGATCGTCACATCGGGAAACTCGTCTTGCAGCTGAGACAGAACCTCGCCGATGGATAGATGCGATCTCGACATCCTCAGGTGCTCTCCGTCAGATAGACGAGTTTGAACTTGCCTATCTGTACTTCGTCGCCGTCGTTCAGTACTGCTTCTTCGATGCGTTCGCCGTTCAGGTAGGTGCCGTTCAACGAGCCGACGTCGCGCACATTGCGCACCGTGCCCACGCGCTTGATCTCTACGTGGCGTCTGGAAACCGTGATGTCGTCGAGGAAGATGTCGCTGTCTGGGTGCCGACCAGCGGTGACCAGTTCGCCTGCCAACGGGAAACGGGTTCCGCGGCGGTGACCGTCTGACACGACCAGCCAGGCGTCGACCTCGGCGGGCTCATGGCTGGTAGGTGCCGGCTCGGTGGGCATCGACTCGAGCGGGTCCATCCCCTGCGTGCGCAGGTCGGCGTCGGCCCTCAGCTGCGAACCGCAGCTGCCACAAAAGCGCGATCCGACAGGGTTCTGGTGCCCACAAGACGTGCAGAACGGATCGCTCATCGAAGCATCAGCCCTCGGTGAACTCGGCGTACTCGGCAGCCGACATCAGGTCGCTGGTGTCGGCGTCGGCGGCCACCTCGATGACACAGATCCACCCCTCACCGTAGGGGTCTTCGTTCAACGTCTCGGGCGCCTCTTCGAGCTTGGCGTTCACCTCGGTGATGACCCCGGCAACCGGTGAGTAGATGTCGGACACCGACTTGGTCGACTCGACTTCGGCAAACGACTCGTTGGCCGCCACGGCACGGCCGGTCTCGGGAAGGTCCACGAACACGACGTCGCCGAGGGCGTCTTGTGCGTAGTCGGTGATGCCGATGCGAGCGTGCGCTCCGTCTTCGTCGAAACGGATCCACTCGTGGTCTCTCGAATAGCGGACGTCGTCGGGCGTATTCATATTTTGAAACGTTACCGCGCTCTGGCGCTCGAAAGGCGCCTGTTCAGCGGTCGGCCCGGCCCTGCGCCAGCGCCGCCCTCGCGATGGGCACGTAGCCGGCCGCCGAATAGAAGTGAATTGCCAATCCCGGAATCACACACACCCACGCGAGGGCACGCCCGATGTCGGCCCAGCCCGCGTCGCTGTTGCCCACCAAGAACAGCGGGAAGGCGAACATCAACAGGAATGTGCCCGTCTTGCCCCACCAGGTGACATCTATTCGTCTGGCGCCCAGTGCGCCCAGCACCAGGGCCACGACGCTGACCAGCCCCTCGCGGACCAGCGTCAGCACCGCCACCCAAGCCGGCACCGACCCGTCGACCCAAATCGCGGTGACACCCACCAGGAACAGCAGTCGGTCGGCCACCGGATCGAGCAGCTTGCCCAACTCCGAGACCTGATCGAAGCGCCTGGCGATCCAGCCGTCGACCCAGTCGGTGGCCCCCAGCGCACCCAACAGCCATGCCGCAGCGTGCCGGTCGTCGCGCCCGAACAGCAGCCACAAGAACAGGGGCAGGCAACAAAGCCGCACCACCGTTATCAGGTTGGGCACGGTCAAGATCTTGCTGTCTCGCACCAGGGCGTGCCCGGCGCCGTCTGGTTCATCTGCGGCTCGGCCGTCCGGGTGATTCGCCATCAGCGCCGACTGTAGCGATCGGCGCGCACTAGCTTGGAGGTGTGGCAACGATCTTCACCAGAATCATCGACGGCGAGATCCCCGGGACATTCGTCTGGCAGGATCCGACCTGCGTGGCCTTCATGTCGATCAATCCGCTGCAGACCGGCCACGTGCTGGTGGTGCCACGGGCGGAGGTAGACCATTGGGTTGACCTCGACGATCAGGTTGCTGCCCACGTGTTCGGCGTCGCAGGGCAGATCGGCAAGGCGGTTCAAAAGGCCTTCGAGCCGCCTCGGGTGGGGCTCATGATCGCCGGCTTCGAGGTGCCTCACACCCACGTGCACGTGGTGCCCATGTTCGGCATCCGCGACCTCGATTTCGCAAACGCCGCCGCCTCGGTAGACCGCGCGGTGTTGGAAGACGCAGCCCAGCGCATCAAGGCCGCGCTGTAGGCAGCTAACGGCCCCGGCGGCCGTTGCGCCCCCGCCGCTCTGGCGGGCCGATCTCGGGCTCCGATGTCGACACGTGGTGAGCCGAACCTCCCGACTGCTTGGCCACGTACATGGCTTCGTCAGCGCGCCGCAACAAGCTGTCTGGGGTCTCGCCCGCCACTCCCACGGCGATGCCGATACTGGTACCCACAGTGGCCATGGTCGGGCCCACATCGATGGGTTCGACGATCGAGGCGATGATGTCGAGAGCCAGGATTCTCACCCTGGCCATGTTCGAAGGCTGTGCGACCACCACGAACTCGTCGCCGCCCAGACGCACCGCCGTGTCGCCTTCGCCCAGCGCATCGTTCAGCCGCCTGGCGACCTCGATCAGAACCATGTCGCCCGCATCGTGGCCGATCGAGTCGTTGACGGCTTTGAAGCCGTCGAGGTCCAGGAACAACATTGCGGTCTCGGCCATGTCCAGTTCGCCCAGCAACACGAACAGCTGGGCACGGTTTGGCAGGCCGGTCAGTACGTCGTGGCGGGCGTCGTGCGCCAGCTGTTGCGACCATCGGGCCAGTGCCTCGTAGGTGTTGGCTGCGTGCCAAGCAGCCTGCACCTGTTTGGCCAGGACACCCACCGACTCGACCAGCGACGAGTCCAGCTCTAGCGCCTCGGTCGACCATGCACGAATGGCGATCTGGCGGCCGTCGTCGGTGGAGAATCCAGCGGCGATCCGGCTGCGATAGCCCAACGATGTCTGGCGGTACATGACGTTGGCATCGGTGTCGCCGATGCCCTCGGTGATGATGCGGCCGCGTTCCAGAGAATCCAGCAGCACGTCCTCGGCCGGATCGATCGTCTCGCTCTTGCCGCGCGACGCGGACGCCATCCAACTGCGGTGGGCGACACTCATCTCGCACGAGTCGACCCTGTCGAAGCCGACCTCGACCAGGGCTTCCAAGGCCACCGAGACAACGGCTCCGGGCGACTCGGCGCCGGCCATACGCTCGGCCGCCGCCGACAGCGACCTGAGCTGCCTGGACCTCTCGTCGGCGATGTTTCTGGCGTCGCTGGTCTTCTCCAAGTCGTCGCGAAGGCGGCTAGCGATGATCGAAGCGGGGATGACGATGGCGCCTACGGCTGCCAGCTGCTGGGCCGCGATGCGAAATAGGCTGGCCGAGGAGTCGTCGGGCGCAGCGGTCTGAAGCTGGACAGCGATGTGAGCGACGCTGACGGCCAGCCACGCTGTCATGGCTCCGGCCGAACCCCACGCGCTAGCGGCGTCCAGAACCGGAATGACCAGGGCAATCCACACCAGGGGGGTTGCGCCGACGTCGACAGACAACATCACGGTCAGAGCCAGCATTGCGTCCAGCACGACCTGGACACCGTTCTTGCCGTCGAGGGCTGAGCGCGCCGACAGGTTGGCCAGGAGATTCGCAACCGCCAGCACCATCGCCACCACGATGAACGTTGCGTCCAGGCGGTGTCCGGCCGAGCTGTCGGGCTGCAGGACTACGAGCACAGCGGCGGCGACGCTGAGCAATATGCGCAACGCGCGCAGCGCGTCGACGAGGGCGTCGGTCCTCGTCGAGTCCTGTTCGGCTCGAACGACCGCTGTGGTCGGCTCGACATGAGTGGTCATCGCATCGTCCGTCGACCGTACCGGCCGCTACCTGAGCGATCCGTCATCGATGAATTCGATGGTCTGGCGGTCGACAGCACTGCACATGGATGCTCAGCGCTTTCGCGACTCGCAGATAGAGCGTGACCAGTTTCGCCGTCGTCGAACGCGCACGATCGGCTGGGTCGCGTTCGCGGTGATCGCCTTGATCACGGTCGGCGTGTTCTCCATCGCCGAGGCGTCGCAGCGCATCACCGAACGCGCCGGCGTGGTTCACGCATACGACGAGCTCCTGCAGAGCGTCACCATCACCAGGGCCCAACTCGGCTTTTCGGTCGTGCTCGCCGAGTTGGCTGACGAGGCACAAGTGGACGTCACCAATGCCCTGGCCGCCAACAAGCAAGACGTCGACACGGCACTGAGGCGCCTGGGTGACACGGTCGCCCAGTTCGATGCCGATCTGGGCGGGCTCGAGCCCGACACCGCTGCGGCCATAACCAGCTTCCGCGAGGCCACGGCCGCCCTGGAGAGCGAATTCCTGAACGGTAGGTCCAGCACCTCGACGGTCGATGCGTTCAACGACGCACACACCGGCCTGCGGTCTTCGCTGGCAAGAGATCGATCCGCCGCGATCGAGCGGGTCAAGAGTGCCGACGCCACCCTTGGCCGGCTGGGTTCGCTGCTGAGCTTCGTGGTGGCCTTCGTCATTCCCACCGTGGGGCTGTTCCTCTACCGGGAGATCACGAGACCACGTCGCGAGCTGCAACAGCTGGAGTCTGCGGCTGTTCAGAGCCGGGGCCGAAACATCGTTGCCAAGGCGCTCAGCGACGACCTCATGACACTGGTCAGCGCCGAGCGGGCCGAAACCGAATCCGACGCCCAGCTCAGGCGCGACATCGCAGGGCTGGCGGCGACGCTCGACGTTCTCCACGACCAGTACGTTCTGAACTTCGAGCTGACGACTGTCGATGAGCTGGTGGCGCGGGTCTCGGCGATCATCGACGAGCAAACCTCGGGTGTCGGCCTGCTGATGCTGACCGGCGAGACGACTCGCAAGGTCAACATCGACAGGCCGAGTGTGGGGGTCGCTCTCGACCTGTTCACCATCGACTCCGTCGAGCGCGGCGCCACCAACATCGCCTGCCACATAAACGAGCTCGATAACTGGATCGAGCTCGCCTTCTCCCACGACGGCGTTCCTCGGCCGGCCAGCGAGATGCAGCGCTCGGTCGAACGCGCGACGGTTGCAGAGCGGGCCACGGTGGCCGCTGGTTCTTCGGGCACCGCCATCGCGGTGGTAAACGACCTGATCGAGGCATCTGGTGGCTCATTGACCCTTCGTGAGGAGGTGTCTGGCGGAGCCAAGGTGATCCTGCGGCTTCACTCCCCGGCCGTTGCGTCAACGGATAAGGCTGAACTCGCTGTGGCCTCGGCCGACTGAGCGCACCGTGGCTTCCACACCCGTGTCCGAGACCAGACGAACCGAGAAGATCAAGCGGCGTCGCGCCGCCGTTCTGGGGACCTTCGCGGGCATAGCACTGTTCGTCCTGGCTCTGGGCGTCTTCTCGGTCGGACAGGCCTCGCGGCGGGTGACCGAGCGCGCCAGCTCGGCACACTCATACGACGAGCTGTTGATGTCGGCAACGGTCGCGAGGGCCCAGCTGAGTTTCACGTCCCTCGTTTACGAGCTCGGACAGACGGCCGAGATCGACGTGGCGAGACCGATCGAATCGAACCTCGGCAACGTGTCAGGGTCGATGACGAACATGGCCGTGATCGTCGAGGAGGCCAGGCGCGACGGGGTTGGCCTGTTGCCCACCACGGAAGACTCGGTGGGGCGATTCCGCGAGCGGGTCAGGGAGGTCAGCCTCGCACTGTCCAACGGCGAGGACGGCATCTCACTCGACGCCATGGAGCAGGCATACGACGAGTTGGCAGACGTGGTGGCGCGCGACCGCGACGACGCACTGGACCTGCTCGACGCCGCCGACGCCGAGCTGACCGATCTGGGCACGCTGGTCGGTGCGATCATCGCCTTCCTGATTCCCACCGTCGCGGTGATGATCTATCGCGAGCTGACGCGACCTCAACGCGAGGTCCTCGAGTTGGAGGCCGCCCTGGCCAAGGGCCACGCCCAGACCCTCGTGCGGCGAAAGCTGGTCGACCGGTTCGTCGAGAGAGCACGGATGCGCCCAGAGTCGCATCTGACGGCCCCCATAGAGCGGTTCGTGGCCGCCACCGAGGTTGTCGACGGAGCCAGAGCTCCCGATCTTCAGACGCTCGAGTCTGGCGAGCTCAGCTCGATGTTGTGGCGTGCCGGTCGTGTCACCGGCGTCGAGGTCGAGGTCAGCGGACCCACCGGAATCGTCACCATGACCGACGGCGGGGTCTTCTTCGATGCCGTGCGGCTGTTGATTCGCGATCTCGCGGGTTCGGGCGCATCGTTGGTGTTCTGCGAGATCATCGACCTGGCTTCGGCTGTCGAGCTGCGGTTGGGTCACGACGGGGTGCGGCGCACCAGCACCGAGGCCGCCTTGGCCCTCGAGCCCGACAGCTCGAACCTGCTCGACATAGTGCGCAGCAAACGCAGCGCCGACCTGTGGGTTGCGCGAACCCTTCTGAGAGCGATAGGCGCGGACCTGCGCGCTGTCAGCAAGAACCCCAGCGTTTCCTATGCCGTTGTGGTGCCCCGCGTTGCCACCGAATCAACGAAACAGCGCCAGGGGGCCGTAGCCACGAGGTGACCGCCCACTCCGAGATGACCAGTTCCAGATGACCAGACGCAGACTGCTGTCGAACAACAAATGGAACGCCGTGCAGTTCAGGTGGGCGCTTGCGACGGTGATGATTCTCCTGCCCGGGATCGTGATGGTTCCCGAGCAGGCTTTGGCGCGCCAAACCGCCGATCAGACCGATCTCGTAGTTGCCCTCTCATGTGGGTTTGATGCGGATGGTGACGGTATCTGCGACACCGAAGAAGACGCCAACGCTGACCTCGACGGTGATCCTTCGACCAATCCGGGCCCTGACACGGACGGCGACCTCATCCCCAACTATCTCGATCCCGACGACGACGGCGACGCGATGCCCACGGCATCTGAAAACGCCGACCCCAACGCAGACGGCGACCCGCGCGATGCGGTCGATTCGAACCACGATGGCGTGGCCGATTATCTGTCGGCGCCCACCCTTCCGGCGGGCGGGCAGGTGACGTGGCTCCAGAAGATCAGCGACACCGCAGGCGGTTTCGCCGGAACACTCGGGTTCGACGACCAGTTCGGTATGTCGGCTACAGCCATCGGTGACATCGATGGCGACGGCGTCACCGACATCGCCGTGGGCGCCATCAACGACGACGATGGCGGCACAGACCGCGGCGCCATCTACATCCTGTTCCTCAACCCAGACGGCACCGTCAAAGCCGAACAAAAGATCAGCGACACCGCCGGCGGGTTCTCGTCACCACTGCAGAACACCGACCTGTTCGGAAAGGCGATCGCTTCGATCGGCGACCTCGACGGCGACGGGGTTAACGACCTGGCGGTAGGCGCGTACTACGCCGACGACGGCGGTACAGACCGCGGCGCCGTATACATCCTGTTCCTCAACACCGACGGCACCGTCAAAGCCGAACAAGAGATCAGCTCCACCGCCGGCGGGCT
>JAGQSP010000240.1 GCA_020439485.1 Acidimicrobiales bacterium
CCCGGTGGCGTCCTCCAGACGGCGAATGATGTTGGGCGACCACTCGCGCATGCCATAGCGGGTCGCGCCGTCCTCGAAGATGCGGATCATCTCGGGGTTCAGCTCCAGCGGCACACCGTGGCGATCGGCGATGGCCTGGAACAAGCCGATGTCTTTCAGCACCAGATCCATGGTGAAGCTGATGTCGCGCGAACCGTTCAGGATCACCTGGCTCTCGGTCTCGTGGACGAACGAATTGCCTGACGAGATACGTATGGCCTCGTAGGTGGTGTTCATGTCCATGCCCGCGGCTTTGGCGGTTACCAGCGCCTCGGTGATGCTCAATAGGTTCGCGGTGGCCAGATAGTTGGTGACCACCTTCAGCACCGACGCCGACCCCAGCGGGCCGGTGTGAAGGACCTGGCGCCCCAGGATGGTCAGAATCGGCAGGATCCGTTCGAAGACCGGACGATCGCAGCCGGCCAGGATCGCGATGTTGCCGGTGGCGGCTCGGTGGCATCCACCCGACACCGGGCAGTCGACCGGATGGCCGCCGCGTTGTTGCACCAGAGCGCCCAACCGCTTGACCTCGGCCTCGTCGGTTGTCGACATCTCCATCCAAACCGAGCCTGGTTGCATGGCCGACAACAACCCGTCCGGCGCCTCCATGACAAGCGCCGAGGCGGCGGGCGAAGGCAGGCAGGTGATGACGAATTGGCAAGCGGCGGCCAAGGCGGCGGGCGATTCGGCTGCGGCGGCTCCGCCATCGACGAACGGTTGCATCGCGGCCGGGTCGAGATCCAGAACCACCAGGTCGGCGCCGTTGCGCAGCAACGAGCCGGCCAGCTTTGCGCCCACATTGCCGAGGCCGATGAAACCGACCCGTCCGTCGATTGGGCTGGTTTGGCTGGTGGTTGTCATGTCAGCCTCTCGGAGCCGACGGCCACGACGGCAGGGTCCCAGGCGACTCGGCCGAACACCTCGCGTACGTCGTCCTCGAACGCCTCGAGCGGCAGGGTGTCAAAGGCGGGGTCGAACGAGTTCTGGTCCCAGCGGGCGCAGAACTCGGCGCACAGGGGTGCCCACGGGTGGTCGGCGAACCTGTCGCGGCCGTTGCGGTCGCCGCCGAGGTGATGTGCGTAGTAGTAGCTCTGGAACACGCCGTGGTGCAGGATCACCCAGTGGACCTCCTGGGCCACGTAGGGCTGCAGCACCGTGGCGGCCAGTTCGCTGTGGTTGAACGGCGCCAGCTCGTCTCCGATGTCGTGCACCAGTGCCGCCACCACCCAGTCGACCGAGGCGCCGTCGAGCCTGGCCCTGGTGGCCGATTGCAGCGAATGCTGCAGCCGGCTGATCTGATAGCCGCCCATCGAGCCATCCAGGGCTCTCAGCGCCTCGAGGATGCGATCGGGCAGCGCGGAGGCATATGCCCGCTCGTAGCGGTCGAGCAGGGCGTAATCGTCGGCGGTTCCATCGGCCATGGCTGTGAACGACACGACCCCTGTGGGAATGTCGCCGGTGAACGCATGTCGTTCGATGAGGGGCTCGGTCATTGCGCGAGCTTTGCACGTCGACGCAGAGCGAGGCGGTACATCGTGTCGGGACCGTTGTGCTCTATGTAGCAACCCTGCAGATGGCGGCGGCCCTTGGCAGCGTCGAACTCATTGCGTCCATGCATGGCCCTGTGGTTGTCCATGAACAGCAGGTCGCCTGGCTCGAGGCGAAACGTCGTCTGGTGTTGTGGGTGGTTGGCCCACTGTGTCAGCCAACGTCGGCCGGCGTACCAGCCGGCGATGTCGGCGCCGGGCCTGGGCAGCGCCACGTCGAGCTTGGTGTTGAACCTGATGGAGCGGTAGCGCCCGGCGTCGTCGTATTCGAGGATGCGGCCGCGGTTGACGACGGTGTCGGTGCCCATGTCATAGCGGAACTCGACGTCGGTCTGCGTCAGAGCGCGGTGCCATGCGGGGTGTTCGGCTTCGAGCGCCAGCGCTGCGGCCAACCCGTCGGTCAGGGTCGATTCGCCGCCGGGTGCCTCGTTGGCGATGCAGTGCAGTAGCTGGATGCCCGGAGGCTCGCGGCGGTATGGCTCATCGGTGTGGGCCAGCAACTCGATGGAGGTGTAGGCCAGATCGGTGGGGTTGGCTTCGGTCCGCACGTCGAACACCCAGCCGAAGTTCTGGCCCGAGATATAGCCGATGCGGTTGGCGACCCTGGCCGCCGTTCCCTCATCGGTGGTGACGTTGCGGAACACCACGTAACCGTGCCGATAGAACGCTTCGAGGAACGCGATCACCGCGTCGACATCTGCCTCGTCGTCGCCCCAGCCGATGCCGGCCCAATCGAAATAGGGGATAGGGTCAAGCGGCTCGCTCCAGGGTTCGGCGGCCGGCGGGTCTTCGGCATCGGCAACCCAGCCCAGGTCGCGGGTGATGGTGGCGATCGACAGGTTGGCGCTGTGGCCGTCGGAGAACTCGACCGTCATCACGTCGCCCGCCAGTGCGCATCCGATCACCCGAGTTGTCGGGTCGATATCGGCGGGCGTGAACAGCCGTTGCCGGTTTGTGCTGTCTATCTGGCCCGGTTCGGTCGTGCGGTCGCGCAGCCACAGCGGGTGGAGCTGGGCCGACATGTCACCCCAACTCAGGCGAATGCCACCATCGGCGGCTGTGGCAGTGACAGAGGTCCGATGCAGCGATAGGTCTTCCGAGGTCTGCAGCTCGTCGGTTGCGGTCATGGGTGACAACTGTGCTGGAACGTCGCGCCTGTCGATACCCGCCAGTTTTGTGGGGCGACCATAAGCTGTAGTTATGGCCAAGGCGAAGGTGGTGCATCGTGCGACAGCTGGTTGAACGTATCGACCGACTTCAGCGCCTTGCCGTGTTCGAGGCGGCCGGTCGTCTGGGCAGCTTCTCGGCTGCGGCCGCCGAGTTGGGTATGACCCAGCCGGCGGTGACCACACAGATACGCGCGCTCGAGGCGCGCCTGGGCGTCGAACTGTTCACCCGCACATCCAACCGCAGCAGCCTCACCGACATAGGCGCCCGGTTCCATGCTCATGTCGCTGCGGGCTTCGACACCGTCGAGGCCGGCTTGGCCGAACTGGCAGACCACGCGGGCACGTTCGTGCTGGCCGCTCACCCCGGCATCGCCCAGCTGTGGCTGGTTCCGAGGCTCGACGGCCTAACCGGGGCGCTGGGTGCGCTCGAGCTGAGGCTGTGGCTGTTCGGGCGCCAGAGCGAACTTGCGGCGGGCGGATTCGACGCGTCGGTTCAGGTGGGCGACGGTCGGTTCGCCGGCCAGAGCAGCCGGCTGTTGTTCGGCGAGTCGGTGGTGCCGGTTGCGTCGCCTGCGTTTGCCGCCGAGTGGGGTCTCGATGCCAACAGCACTGCCGAGCAGGTCTATTCGGCTCCGTTCGTTCACATGGACGACGGCGATCATCCGTGGATGACCTGGGCCGACTGGCTCGCTCACTTCGGGCTGACGCTGCGCCGCGAACCGGGCCGGGTGCTGTTCCAGAACTATCCCATGGTGCTGCAACAGGCGCTGGCCGGTAGGGGTGTGGCGCTGGGTTGGCGTCATCTGATCGACGATCTGGTGGCTGGCGATGCTCTCACCGTCGTCGGTCCGGAGGTCCAGTCGACGCGGGGCTATTACGTCACCTGGCCCCTGGGCGAGCCCTCGGCCGCGGTGGCTGCGCTGATCGG
>JAGQSP010000241.1 GCA_020439485.1 Acidimicrobiales bacterium
CACAACAGCCACACCAACATCTGCTCGTCCAACGCCCGCATCGGCTACCAGAGCTGGATGGGGCACGATCGCCCGTCGTCCGACTACGCCAACGCCGAGGTCATCTTCTTGATCTCGAGCCACCTCGAGACCGGCCACTATTTCAACCCGCACGCCCAGCGCATCATCGAGGCTCAGCAAAAGGGCGCCAAGGTCATCGTCGCCGATCCGCGCCTGTCGAACACCGGCTCGAAGGCCGACTACTGGTTGCCCACCTGGCCCGGAACCGAGGCGTTCCTGTGCCTGGCCATCGCCAGATTGCTGATCCAGAACGACACGTGGAACAAGCGCTTCGTCGAGCGCTGGACCAACTGGGAGACCTATCTGCGCGAGACCAGGCCCGACCTGCCGGTCGAGTTCGCCTCTATGCGCCAGGCCCTGCTCGACGAGTACTCCTATTACACCCCAGAAGAGGCGGAGCGGATCTGCGGGGTAGATGCGGCGACCATTCGCGAGATCGCCGACATCATCGGGGCCCACCCCACCAAGCTGGCCACCCACAACTGGCGCGCCGCCGGCGCCGGCAACCTGGGCGGCTGGCAGGTGGCTCGCACCCTGTTCTTCCTGAACGTACTGACTGGTTCTGTGGCCACGGTCGGCGGCACCGCCGGCAACGGCTGGAACAAGTTCAAGCCCCACGCCCCCCTGGGCAAACAAGACATCGAGCACTGGAACGAGATGTCGTGGCCGCAGGAATACCCGCTGGCCTACCACGAGATGTCGATCCTGTTGCCCCATTTCCTGAACGAGGGCCGCGGCAAGCTCGACGTCTATTTCACCCGCGTCTACAACCCGATCTGGACCAACCCCGACGGGTTCACCTGGCTCGAGGCGCTGAAGGACGAAGCCAAGGTCAACTGTCACGTGGCGTTGACACCGACGTGGAGCGAGACCGCCTGGTTCGCCGACTACGTGCTGCCCATGGGCGTGGGTTCAGAGCGTCACGACATCGCCAGCTTCGAGACGCACGCCTCGCGCTGGATCGGTTTCCGTCAGCCGGTCATGCGCCGTTACGCCCAGATCAAGGGCGAGAGTGTCGACGACAACTCGCGCGTTTATGACTTCAACCCCGGCGAGGTGTGGGAAGAGAACGAGTTCTGGCTCGACCTGTCGTGGCGTATCGACCCCGACGGGTCCATGGGCATCCGTAAGCATTTCGAGAGCCGCGCCAACCCAGGCAACGTCATGCCCATCGACGAGTACTACGGCCTGATGTTCGAAGAAGAGGTGCCCGGCCTGCCAGAGGCCGCCGCCGCTGCAGGCCAGACGCCGCTCGAGTTCATGCGCGACCGTGCTGCGTTCGAGGTACCCGGCGAGGTCTACGAACCCTACGAGAAGCCGGTCGACGCGGCCGCGGTCGAGGGTTGTGTGAAGGACGATCTGGGGGTCTACCGCAAGCCGGGCACCATCGGCATGTTCGATGGTTCAGACGAGGCCTTCGCCAACACAGCGCTGGCCCCATTGGGCGACGGTTCACCGGCCGTCGAGATCGATGGCGAGCTCAAAGAGGGTTTCCCAACGCCCTCGAAGAAGCTCGAGTTGTTCTCGACCACGCTCAAGGAGTGGGGCTGGCCCGAATACGCCACGCCCAAGTGGATACCCAGCCATGTTCACTGGGAAGAGCTCGATCTGGCGGGCACCGAGCGCATCTTGTTGCCGACGTTCCGGATTCCGACCCTCATCCACACCCGGTCGGCCAACTCGAAGTGGCTCAACGAGATCAGCCACCGCCACCCGTTGTGGATTCATCCAGAGGATGCCGAGAAGCTCGGCATCGAGGAGAGCGGGCTGGTGCGCATCACCACCCGCATCGGCCACTTCGTCATCCAGGCCTGGCGCACCGAGGGCATACGACCCGGCGTGGTCGCAGCTTCGCACCACATGGGGCGCTGGCGTCTGGAGGAGGAGAAGGCCCGTTCCTGGGGTGCAGGCCTGGCCAAGATCACCAACGACGGCACCCAGTGGAACCTCAAGCGAACCAAGGGCATCAACAGCTACGACTCGGCTGACCCAGATACCAACCGCATCTGGTGGAACGACACCGGCGTGCATCAGAACCTGACGTTTGCGGTGCAACCCGACCCCATCAGCGGCATGCAGTGCTGGCATCAGCGGGTGCACGTGACCCCGGCCCAGCCGGGCGACGAGTATGGCGATGTCTCGGTCGACACCGCCAAGGCCCGCGAGGCTTATCTCGACTGGCTCGACAAGACCCGCCCGGCACCGGGCCCTCACGGGCTGAGGCGGCC
>JAGQSP010000242.1 GCA_020439485.1 Acidimicrobiales bacterium
CCGAGCAGCTCCATGGCCTTGGCCTCGGCGTCGGCCTTCTTCATACCCAGGGCCCGGCGAGGGCCCAGGGTGACGTTGTCGAGCACCGTCATGTGCGGGAACAGGTTGTACGACTGAAACACGATGCCGATCGAGCGCCGAACCTGGTTGGCGTCGACCCCCTTGCGGGTTATGTCGACGCCGTCGAGGTGGATCGATCCGGCATCGATGGGGTCGAGCAGATCCACACAGCGCAGCAGCGTCGACTTGCCGCAGCCACTGGGCCCTATCAGGCAGACGACCTCGTGGTCATCGACCACCAGATCTATCCCGTTCAGCACCGCCTTGTCGCCGAAGGCCTTGTGAACGCCGCGCAGTTCGAGCTTTGGAGGGTTCTGGTTCATGGCCTCACCTCAGACCTGCGACTGCGAGCGCATAGCTCGGTCGCGGGCCGTGTACCAGTCGACGAAGCGGGTCAACGGGATGCTGATGGCCAAGAACAGCAGCGTCGCCACCACATAGGACGTGTAGTTGAACGTGCGCGACTTGTAGATCTCGGCTTCGCGTACCGCGTCACGGATTCCCAGGACCGAAATCAGCGCGACGTCCTTTTGCAGGCTCACGACGGTGTTCATCAAGGCCGGGACGACGTTGCGGATGGCCTGGGGCAAGATCGCGAATCGCAGCGCCTGCCACTGGGTGAGGCCCAGCGCCCTAGCCGAAGAGCGTTGGCTCTCGGGCACGGCGTCGATGCCAGACCGATAGATCTCTGCCGTATACGCCGAATAGCTGAGCGAAAGCGCGGCCAACCCCCAGAACTTGACCCCGTTGGGCAACCCGCTGAGGCTGAGCGCCGGCAACCCGAAACCCAGCAACACGATCAGCAGGTAAAGGGGTATGCCGCGGAACAGGTCGGTGTAGATGACCGCCAGCATCCTGATCGGAAAGAAGGCGGGGCCCCGCAGGCTGCGCATGACCGCCACCACCAACGACAGCACCGGTATCACCAACATCGACCAGAAGAACAACTCGATGTTGAGCCAGAACCCCCTGACGACGTCGGGAGCGCTGGCGCTGAAGTCGCTGGCGTTGAAGAACTGGTCTCTGAGCTTGGGCCAGTTCGGGCTGTTGAGGACGAGCACGGTGGCGACGCCGAAGAACACGATGGTCGAGACCATCGCGATGATCACCCCGCGAGCACCCTCCTCGTCGAGGAAGGACGGCTTGGTGAGCAGCCGGCGCCTGGCCGGCCGCTCACCCTCCGAACCACTCAGTTGGTGAGGCTGGGAACCGACCCGCCCTGGTTCAGCCACTCGTCCTCCAGAGCGTCGATGGTGCCGTTCGACCTCAGGGTGGCCAACGCCTCGTTCACGCAGGCGACCAGCGGGCTGCCCTCTTCGAACAGCATGCCGAGCTCTTCGGGGTTGTCGCCCACCTTGGGAAGCACGCCGATGATCGAAGCATCGGTGATCTCGACTGCCGTGATGAAGTAGGCGGTGGGCAGGTCGAACACGATGCCGTCGACCTGGCCGGCGTCGAAGGCCGACTTGGCGGCCGCGTTGTCGTCGTAGACCTGGGCCGGGCTGTCGGGCTCGATCACGTTGTCGATGTAGTCGAGGCTGGTCGTGCCGATGGCAGCACCCAGACGCAGGCCCTTGAGGTCGGCGATGCTGGTTGCCGACGCCGCGGGGCTGTCGGCAGCACCGATGATGGCCTGCTCGACCTGGTAATAGCCGTCGCTGAAGTCGACGACCTCGTCACGCTCTGCGGTGATCGAGTACTGCTGGATGTTGAAGTCGTAGGCCTTCTCTCCAGGCGCCACGGCCTCGTCGAAGCCGGTACGAACCCACTCGACGGTGTCGATACCCAGCTCGTCGGCCAGGGCGTAGACAAGGGCGCTCTCGTAACCTGTGCCCGACTCGGGAACGTCGAAGTTGTCGTCGCCGACGCCCATCCAGGGCGGGAACACCGGCTCGCCGGTGGCGACCGTCAAGACTCCGGCAGTCTTGGTCGGCGGCTCTGCGCAAGCATCGGCTGCGTCGCCCGAGTCGACGGCGGTGGTTTCGGTGCTCGAATCGCCCGAATCGCTGGACGAGTCGTCGCCGTCGCTGCCGCATGCGGCGAGCAACATCGTCATCGCCAGCAGGAGCGCCAATAGGTATCTGGGGGTGAGGTGCTTGAGCTTCATTCTGTTTCCCTCCTGGAATCAGCTGCCCGGGGAACGTAACAGAGCCCTGGGACGGCGCCGGTGATGTTACCGGGCGCCGCGACGCTCAGAAGCTCGGTTTCGACACGTGGGGTGTCAGCTGCAACTCGTGGGTCCACACCGACCGGTCCTGGGTGTGCAGGTACCAATAGGCGTCGGCTATGGCCGCCGGGCTGATGACCAACGCCGGGTTCTTCTGCGCCATCGGCAACGTGCGGGTGCCAGGCGAGTCGATCAGGCCGTCGACGATCACGTTGGCGACATGGACACCGAACTCGCTGTATTCCTCGGTGAGCACCTGAGCGAGGGTGCGCATCATCACCCTGGGGTAGTACAGCGACTGGCCCGTATGGCGCTTACGTCCGCGCAACGACGACGAGTTGTTGGTGATGAAGAACGAACCGCGCCCGGCCTCGCGCATCGCGGGCAGCACCTGCTTGGCCACCATGAACGGTCCGCGGCAGGCGACCGCCATCGCCGTGTCGAAGACCTCGTTTGGCATGTTCTCGAGCAGCTCCATCTCGGGCGGCAGATCGCGGCCGTCGATGTAGCCGGCGTTGTAGACCAGCACCTCGGGATCACCGAACTGTGAACGCACCAGGGCGAAGGCCTCTGCGATCGAGTCGTCTTGGGACAGGTCGAGCTGCACGATGTCGCACAAACCACCCCGGTCGACGATCGCCTGGCGCAATCCGTGGGCGTTCGGGGCCGAGCGGGTGGTCACGACCACCCGGTAGCCCTCGGCTGCGAACCTCAGCGCGATTGCACCACCCACGCCCCAGCGAACCTCGGGTTCGAAGCCCGAGTCATCGACATCGCCGCCGTGCACCAGGTGGGTGTTGCGCCCGTCGGACTGCCACTTGGAGGTGGCGCCTATGACCATCGCTACGGGTGCTTCGGCCATTTTGATCAGACCTCTCCGACCCAGACTTCTCTGGGTCCACGGAACTCGAAACCATGAAGCTCGACTGGATGTTCAGGGTCCAATTCGAGCTGCGGGAAGCGACCCATCAGTCGCTCGACCCCGACGCGGACTTCTTGGCGGCCCAACCACTCCCCCAGGCACCGATGGGCGCCTAGCGCAAACGCAGCATGGGCGCCCTCGCGCCGGTCGAGGTCGATCGCGGTGGGGTTCTTCCAGTGAGACTCGTCGAGGTTCACCGAGCGAAGTACACCAGACACCAGGTTGCCTCGCTCGATTTGTACACCTGCCAGTTGGGTATCGGCCGTCGCCTGCCTGGTGACGGTGCCGACCGGGCTGTACACGCGAAATACCTCTTCGACGAGCCGTCGCATCAGCCCGGGCTGCTCGTCCACCCGCCGCCGCAGATCGGGGCGGCTAAGCAGAACCCAGACCACCAGACCTATGCCATCGCGCGGTTCGTTGATGCCACCCGAGATCATCAGCCGCACGTTGTTGACGATCTCAGCGGGGGTTGCACCGTTCGAGACAAACGACGCGATCGCCGACCGATCCTGAGGGTCGGCGGAGGCGGCAGCGATGCGGTGCGCGATGGCTTCACCCAGCTCGGCCTTGGTGGCCGCGCCCAGGCGTTCGAGCTCGGGGTCGTTCTCGAAGTTGGCGATGTCGGCGCACAGGCCTTCGCACCACCTCCACATGCGGTCGAAGCCGTGAGCGTCCAAGCCCAGAACGGTGGCCAGCGACCCAGCCGACAGCGGTTGGGCGTAGCGAGCCATCAGGTCGAAGCCCTCGGTCGGGTCGACCGAGTCGAGCAGTCGATCGGCGATGTCGGTCAACTCGTCCGAGACGAAGGCACCGCTGCGACCGCCGGCCTGAAACGGGGGCTTCATGATCGCCTGAAGCCGCGTGTGTTCGGGCGGGTCGCAAGTCAACATGTTCTGCCCCAGGGCGCGGGCCAAGAACGACGGTTCGGTCGCTGCGCTGAACAGGTCGGGCCGCGACTCGACGAAGGCGACATCGTCCCAGCGGGTCACGAGCCACATGTCCAGCGCCGGCACCCAACACACCGGTTCTTCGGCGCGCATACGCGCCAGGATGGGATCTGGGTCGGCGTCGAGATCGGCCAGGGTGACCGAGTCGCCGAGCCCCACGTCAGTGACCGCGCCCGTGGCTGACCGCCACCGACCCGAGGCCCTCGACGGTGGCCACCGCCGTTGAACCGACCGGCAACTTCGAAACCTGTGTGGCGGTGCCGGTCGTGACGATCTGGCCCGCGCTGAGCCCAATTCCCCGGCCGCTCAGGTGGTCGACCAGCCAAACCAGGGCGGTCAGCGGGTGGCCCAACACGTCGGCGCCACGACCCTGGCCCGTGATCTCGCCGTCGACCTCCATGCGAGCTTGGGCCGCATCGAGCCCGTCGATGCAGGCGGGGTCGCTGCGGTCGCCGACCACCAGCAGGCTGTTGGATCCGGCGTCGGCGATCACGTGCAGCAACGGAGCCCCGATGAAGGTGGTGAAGCGGCCGCCCACGAACTCGATCGCCGGCATCACCGCGCTGACGGCGTCCGAAACCACCGACCGCTCACAGGCACCATCGAAGGGACCCAGGTCGTGGCCGATCTCGAACGCGATCTCACCCTCGAGTTTGGGTTCGACCATCAGATCGTCGTCTGCCAGCACCACCCCCGACTGGTGTATCGAATAGATCCGGCCGGCGAATGGTCCGTCGGCCCCCAGCAGCTTCTGGGCGTGCTCTGAGGTGCACCCGATCTTCCAGCCAAGCACCGGCCAGCCCGACAGCTCGGCCACACGGTCGTCGACCAGCTGGGCCTCGACCACATCGGCGGGAGCGAACGCCGGCGGCAGCGAGTCGATCGATTCGCCCGCCGTGCGGGCATCGATCAACAGCCTGGCCAATGAGTCGATCCGTGAAGCGCTGGTTGCCACGCCGCCAACGATAGCCACACCGGGTACCCGGCACCGAGAAGCGGCTACTGTGCACCAGACCGCGACCACCTCGGACAGGGGAACAACGATGGCATTGGCTCCGATACCGCTCATCCGCACGCCCGAAGACATCAGCGATGCATGGCTCACCAAGGTGTTTCGCGCCAGCGGCGACCTCGACGACACCCAGTCGGTGATCTTCAGTGAGAAGGTCAGCCTGGGCGATGCCGCTGGCCTGCTGGGTGTTTTGTACCGAGTTCACCCCCAGTACAGCGACGGCGCAGAGGGGCCGACCTCTGTGGTCATCAAGTTCCCTACCCCCGACCCCACCCAGCGCGCCACGGCTGACGTGCTGGGCTTCTACAAGCGCGAGGTCACGTTCTACAACGAGCACGCCCACGACCTGCCCTTCGGCGTGCCTCACTGCTATGGCGCGGTGCAAGACACCGAGTCGACAGACTTCGTCCTGGTGATGGAAGACGTCGCCTACCTAGACCAGATCGACCAGGTGGCGGGCGCAACCCTCGATCAGGCGCGCACGGCTGTGGCGCAGATCGCCGCGTTTCACGCCAAGTGGTGGGAATCGCAGACCTTGGATGCCATGGGCGAGATCTATCTGCCGCTGCTGAACCCGGTCTATCTGGTCGCCCTGCCCCAGATCTTCGAGGGCGGATGGGGCCCCGCCGTCGAGCACGAGGGTCACAACATCACGCCAGAGGTCAAGGCCTTCGGCGACGCTTGGGGCAGCCACGTCGAGTTCATGTTGTCGGCCCTGTCGACGCCCAGAACCATCGCCCACGGCGACTTCCGAGGCGACAACCTGCTGTTCGACGAAGACAACAACCTGACGATCCTGGACTTCCAGATCATGGGTGTGGGCAACGGCCTGTTCGACGTTGCCTACTTCATGTGCCAGACGGTCGACACCGACGTCAGGCACGGCCACGACGACGAGTTGATCCAGCTCTACGTCGACACTTTGGCGGCGAACGGGGTCGAGTACTCCTTCGACGACGCCAAGACGGCCTACCGCATCGCCGCAGCGTTTTGTCTGATCTACGCGGTGACGTCGTTCGCGGCCTACGACGCGTTCGAGGGTCGCCAGCACCAGCTGATGTCGAAGATGTTGAGCCGGTCGGTTCGCACGATCGTCGACAACGACGCCCTTGCTCTGATCCCCTGAGGGGGATCGGATTCACATGCCCGTGAAGTCGGGCTCGCGTCGGTCGCGGAACGCAGCGAGCGCTTCGCGGTTTGCCGGCGCGCCGGTCATCTGGTCGAGATAGCGATTCTCGATCAGTGCAGCGTCGGACATCGCCTGACGGTGGGGTCCGACGATCAGCTCCTTGGCTGCAACCAGCGAAGCCAGCGGCTTGGACGCAAGGGTGTGTGCGTGCCCAAGGGCGACGGCCATCAGCTCTTCGTCGGGATGGCTCGACATCGCCAGCCCCATCTCGACGCATTGATCCGCGTCGAACCACTCCGACGACATCAACAACCACGAGGCCCGCTGGCGGCCCATCAACCTGGGAAACGTGTACGAGCTGGCCATCTCGGGAACCAGGCCCAACGCCGTGAAAGGGCACCGAACGCGCGCCGTTTGTGCCATGAAGACAAGGTCGGCCAGGCCGGCGACGGTGACTCCGTAACCGGCTGCCACACCGTTGATGGCCGTGATCAGGGGCTTCGGAAAGCCGATCATGGCTTCGAGCATCGCCGGGAAGCCGTGCCGTTGGACCCGAGGCGGCTCGCCGGCGGCACGGCCACCCATCTGCTTCAGGTCGGCACCGGCCGAGAACGCCTTTCCGGCACCGGTCAGCACGACGACCTTTACCTCGTCGTCGGCTGCCGTTCGCAAGAACACCTCGGCCAGATCGTCGATCATGACCGCGTCGATGGCATTCATCGCCTTGGGCCTGTTGTGTTCGATGATGCGCACCGCCCCGTCGTCGGTTATGCGCAGCGTGTCAAAGGGCCCAATCTCCATAGCCCGAGAGCCTCGCATATCGTTGACCCGTCGACTAGCAGGGGGACAACCATGACCGACAATTCGATGTCCGGCGAAGCAACCGAGCTGAAGGGCACGACCGACTCGCGTTTCCAGCCGCTGGTCGACCTTCTGTCGCGCCAGCTCGAGACCGGATACGACGTCGGCGCCTCGCTGGCCGTGGCGGTGGATGGCGAGATCGTCACCGACGTGTGGGGAGGCTGGGCCGACCCCGAACGGACCCAGCCGTGGCAGGCCGACACCATCACCAACGTGTGGTCCACCACCAAGACGATGACCGCGCTGAGCGCCCTGCGGTTGATGGAGATGGGTGGGCTCGACCCGCACGAGAAGGTTTCGACCTACTGGCCAGAGTTCGCGCAGAACGGCAAGGAGTCGATCGAGGTCAGGCACCTGCTGGGCCATACGTCTGGAGTGTCCGGATGGGAGCGACCGGTCGAAGCCGCCGACATCATGGACGACGACGAGGCCGTCAGGCGTCTCGAGGTCCAGGCGCCGTGGTGGGTGCCTGGCACGGCGTCGGGCTATCACGCCCTCAACCAGGGCCACTTGGTGGGTGAGGTAATCAGGCGCGTCGACGGCCGCGGCCTCAAGCAGTTCTTCGCCGAGGAGATCGCAGGTCCCCTCGGCGCCGACTTCACCATCGGCTCGCCACCCGAGAACCACGATCGCATCGCGCCGGTGATCCCGCCACCGGCGCCCACGCCCCAGGAAGTGCCCCACGAGGTCGCGGTCAAGACATTCACCGGCCCCATGGTCGACGCCCGCCATTCCTGGAAGCCCGAGTGGCGCGCGGCCACGATCGGCGCCGCCAACGGACACGGCAACGCACGCTCGGTTGCGGCCGTGCAGTCGGTGGTTTCGAACGGTGGCACCGCCCGCGGCGTCGAACTGCTGTCTGCCGACACCATCGACCAGCTGTTCGAGGTGCAGGCCGAGGGCACCGACCTGGCTCTGGCGATGCCCGTCAGGTTCGGCCTCGGTTACGCGCTGGCATACGAGAACGACCCCCTGGGAATCACCTCGGGTCGGGTCTGCTGGTGGTGCGGCTGGGGCGGGTCTGTTGTGGTCAACGACCTCGACAACCGGGTGACCTTGGCCTACGTGATGAACCGGATGCAGGGAATGGTCGGCAACGAAACCAGCGCCGGCCTGGTGGCCGAACTGCGCCGCATCACCGGCTGAACCCGTTACCCCGCAACCGTTGCGGGGTAACGCACGGGTCAGGCCTGCAGGGCTGTGCGGGCGAAGTCGGCCACCTGCGACACGGCACTGGCGCCCGCGGCGACGATGGGTCCCAGCTGGAAGAACACGTGAACCTGGCCCTCGTAGTTGGTGTGGGTCACGGATACGCCGGCCGCCTCGAGCTGGCGGGCATAGGCCGCGCCCTGGTCGCGGAGCGGGTCGAACTCGGCTGTGATGATCAGCGCGGGTGCAACCCCCTCGTGCGACGTTGCCCGTGCGGGCGAGGCCCGCCAATCTGCCGGATCGGCCTGATACTGGGCCCCGAACCAGTCCATGGTCTCGGCGGTGAGGACATAACCCGCGCCGTTCTCGGTCATGCTGGGCGACCGATCGTCCTGGTCGACAGCCGGATAGACCAGCAGCTGAGCGGCCAGGTCGACCCCCGCGTCGCGAGCCATCAGGGCCATCACCGCCGAGAAGTTGCCGCCAGCCGAGTCGCCGCCGACCACTATTCGCGTGTCGTCGCCGCCGAACTGCGACCGGTTCTGGTCGAGCCACTGAAGAACCGCCCACGAGTCTTCGATGCCTGCAGGGAAAGGGTGTTCGGGCGCCAGCCGGTAGTGAACCGCCACCACCGTGGCCCCCGACTCGAGCGCGATCTGACGGCACGGCTGATCGTGACTGTCGAGATCACCGATGACGTAGCCACCGCCGTGGATGAACATGAACACACCCTGCGCACCGTCGTTGGCATATATGCGCACCGGCACCCCTGCGATGGTGGTGTCCTCGACGCGGTCCAGGTCGGGGCCAGGACCGGGCAGCGACGACAGCGCCAGATAGGCCTCGCGGCGCTGTTCGACGGTTTGTTCCCAGATGGGTGGAGCCTCGGCTGAAGCGGCGTTGACGGCATCGACGATGGGCTGAACCTGTGGATCTAGAGGCATGCCCGACAAGTTAGCTTCGCCGGGGTGCGGCAGGCCTCATGAGCTGCCAGCGCAAGCTGCCCAGCTCGATGGCCGATGATCGATGGCCGGTGGTCTAGCGGGGAGCCATCTCAATTCGTTGCCAGTTGGCTCCGTGCACGGCTTGACCGTTCGGCAACCGTTCCCATAGGCCAACCTCCCAGCCGGCCGACGCGTTGGGGTCGATCAGCACCTTGGCCAGGTTGGCCAGATCGGTCAGCGTCGCGCCCCCGGCCAGATCGCCGTAAGCGAGCGACAGGTGCAGCCAGTCTTTTGGTCGCATCGCGTCTTCGTCGGGGTTGTAGATGTCGGCGCCGACCACACGGTGTGTCAGGTCGGCCAGCGCTTGCGACGATATCTCCAGGCCCACCCAGGCGTCGTGATGGCCGATGCGCTCGATGCGGACCGCGTCGGGCTCGATGGGTCCGAACTCTTCGACGACCTCGCCTACAGAGCGCACGACCTGTGCATGGGTGTGCGGAGAACGCCAGAAGAAGCCTGTGAGGGTTATGTGGGGCGGATAGGTCTGGGCGGTGGTGTGCCACCCGCGCAGGTTCAGGTGCTCGAAGTACGCGTCGCACTGGCGCTGCAGATCACCCGTGGGCGTTGCGTACAGGATCAGCTCGCGAAGCCCGCTGGGGGCGCTCATCGTGCAGCCACCCGGTACACGACCTCGCCGCCCACAACCACGGCCCGCACCCTGGCTCCCGCGCCGTCGGCCGGGGGTTCCACGACGATCACGTCTGCGGTGGCCCCCTCCTCGATGCGGCCACGGTCGACCAGCCCGGCCACTGCGGCCGGCGCTTCGCTGACGAAGCTCCACGCCTGCTCGAACGTGCAAAGGCCCAGGCGCGCCAACACGAACGGGGCGCGCAGAACAGAGGGATAGTGATAGTCGCTGCACAACATGTCGGCGGCGCCACATGAGATTGCTTCGCGGGCCGACACTCCGCCGAGATGCGACGTGCCGCGCACCAGATTCGGTGCGCCGGCCAAGACGTGAATGCCCGCATCGATGTAGCGCTTGGCGAGGTCCATGTTCAGAGGGAACTCGGCAAACGACACCTGCAACGCGATGTCTCTGTCGAAGTCGGCATCGGAACCCGAATCGTGCGACCCTGCCGGGCAGGCGGCCTCGCGGCAAACACTGGCCAAGACGAGCTCCTGCTCGAGGCCATGCGCACGGCGTTCGACCGCCTGGTGCATCAACTCGACGAACTCGTCGGTGGAGACTCCGGCCCTGGCGGCACGCGCCGGGTCTACCCAGTCGGTGTGAGCGATGGCTCCGGGGGTGTGGTCGTTGAACGAAAGCATGTGGATCTCGCCGCCGCGAATCCAGTCGGTCAACTCGGTGAAATCGTCTGTGTTGCAGCGTTCGTGGCGAACGTGGATTCGGCGCTCGGGGCCCCGTCCGGGCGGTGCCTTGATGATCGATCGCAGCACGTCGCGGCTGCGAAGGCCAGGTTCCCAGCTGTCGGTGACAGAGATGAACGCGGTGGTGATTCCGGCAGCGAGCAACTGGGCGTCGTTGTCGTCCAGCGCGTCGGCCACGTCGATGTTGACGCCGCCGCGAGGCATGATCGAACGCTCGAACGCGTCGCCGTGGACGTCGACGATCCCGGGCAGGACCAGTGCCCCAGAAGCGTCGATCTCGTCCACGGCTCGCGTCGCAAGCGATGAGCCGGTTGCACGGACTACACCGCTCTCGATGACGACCTCGCCTCGTTGTGGCTCGCCCTGGGAGGGAATCAGGACGAGACCATTTCGGATGGCCAGATCGGTCATGGCGCCGACCTTAGGCCGCCCTGCCTCGAACATTCACGCTTGGGGCCACGGTTGCGCGATCATCTGTAGCTGAGGGGAAAACACAGGGGGCTTCGATGACCGCTACAGAGCCGGTTTCCAACTGGGCAGACGACTACGACATCTTCGACGACGAGTTCGTCAAGGATCCTTATCCGACATGGCAGGACCTGCGCCAGGGCGGATGCCCGGTGGCGCACACCCAGCGCTGGGGCGGCAGTCACATGCCGGTGACCTACGAGACGGTCAACGCCGTCGCCCACGACGCCGACGCCTTCTCGTCGTACTCGGTGTCGGTGGCACCCACACCTCAAAGCTACGACGACGACGGCAACCGCATCCGGTCGATCATCGCCAGCGACGACCCCGACCATCACCCAGAGCGTCGGGCCCTGCTGCCGTTCTTCGCACCCAAGGCCGTCGAGCGTTTCCGCGAGCCCACCCGCGAGCTGTGTCGACAGCTGCTTCGCAGCTTCATCGAGGACGGCAGGTGCGACGCCGCCGAGCAATACGCCAGGCAGATACCGCCGCGGGTCATCGCCGAGATCCTGGGCATCGACCCCGATCGCTCCGACGACTTCACCGAATGGGTTCAGGGCTCGCTCGAGATCGGCTTGACCAACCCCGAGATCCGCGAGAAGTACCGCGTCATCATCCAGGACTTCTTCGTCGAGCAGATCGCCGACCGCAAGGAAAACCCCAAGGACGACCTGATCTCGTACCTGGTTCATGGCGAGATCGATGGCGAACCCATTCCCATGCCGGTCATTCGAGGCAACCTGGGCCTGATGCTGGTGGCCGGCATCGACACCACGTGGTCCACCATCGGTTCGGCGATATGGCACCTGGCTCACAACCCCGAAGACCTCAAGCGACTGGTCGACGACCCCGAGCTAATCCCGCTGGCCGTCGAGGAGTTCTTGCGGGCCTATTCGGCGGTGACCATGGCTCGCATCGCCAACTACGACACCACGATCGGCGACCACGAGGTCAAGGAGGGCGATCGGGTGCTGTTGACATTCCCGGCCGCCAACCGCGACCCAGAGATGTTCGAAGACCCCGAGAAGGTCATCATCGACCGCCCGGTCAACCGTCACATCGCGTTCGGTGCGGGCAAGCACCGGTGCCTCGGATCGAACCTGGCCCGCCTCGAGATCCAGGTGGCCATCGAGGAATTCATCAAGATGATCCCCGAGTTCACCCTCGAAGACCCCGATGCGGTCACCTGGGCGGGCGGTCAGGTCAGGGGCCCGCGCAACCTGCCGGTTGCCTTCGACCCCCGTCCTGCTCTCGATTGATCATCGACATCTCGCCCAGGGCCACACCCCGGTTGGGTGTGTGGCCGGGCGACACGTCGCTGTCGCGTGAGGTGCTGGCCACGCTGGCCGACGGCTCCTCGGTAGACCTGTCGACGGTTCACGCCACGGTGCACCTGGGCGCCCACACCGATGCGTGGAGCCACATCGTCGAGGGTGCCGAGACCATCGACCAGATGCCCCTCGATGCCTACATCGGATCGTGCCAGGTGGTCAGGGTCGACGTAGGTCGCGACGGTCTGGTCACCCCAGACCACCTTCCGTCGACTCTGCAGGCGCCCCGACTGTTGGTGGCCACCGGCACCTATCCCGACCCCAACCACTTCAACACCGACTTCGCGTCGTTTCACCCAAGCACCGCCAGCTGGCTGGCCGAGCGCGGCGGTCGGCTGCTGGGCATCGACACGCCAAGCATCGACGCCTTCTCGTCGAAGGACCTACCCACCCACAAGATCTGCGTCGGCGCCCGGATCGCGATCCTCGAGGGTGTGGTGCTGGCCGACGTCGAGCCAGGCGTCTACGAGCTGGTTGCACTGCCCCTGCCGCTGATCGGTTTCGATGCCAGCCCAGTACGTGCCATCCTTCGCTCCAACTAGACACGCCCAGGAGTTCTCACCCATGTGGTCGTTGACCGACGAACAGCAGGCGCTGCTGGAAACCGCCGATCGCTTCGCCCGCAACGAGTTGTATCCGCTGGCCCCGCGGATGGACGACGAAGAGTGGTTTCCCGTCGACATGTTCGCCAAGCTCGGCCAAGGCGGCCTGCTGGGAGCGACCGTTCCCGCCGAGTTCGGCGGCGCAGAGATGGGCATGCTCGAGGCCGGGCTGGTCGCCCAGGCCTTCTCGCGCTGGAATCACGCCTTTGCGCTCAGCTATGTGGCCCACGACAACCTGTGCGCCAACAACATCGCAAACAACGCGTCGCACGAGCTCAAGGCTCGCTATCTGCCTGGGTTGTGCAACGGTGAGCTGATCGGCTGTCTCGGCCTGACCGAACCCGGTGCAGGTTCCGACGCACTCGGGTCGATGAAGACCACGGCGGTCCGAGACGGCGACACCTATGTGATCAACGGCTCGAAGCTGTACATCACCAACGGGCCGGTGGCCGACATCTGTCTTCTGTACGCGAAGACCCAGCAGGGCCGAGGGTCGAAGGGAATAACCGCCTTCATCGTCGAAACCGACTCGCCCGGCTTCGAGGTCGCTCAGAAGCTGACCAAGATGGGCTTTCGAGGCAGCCCGACCGCCGAGCTGGTGCTGCGAGACCTGGTGGTGCCGGCGTCGAACATCGTCGGGGTCGAGCACCAGGGGCATCAGGTCGTGATGAGCGGTCTCGACTACGAACGGGCCATGGTGGCTCCGATCAACCTGGGCATCGCCGAGCGAGCCCTCGAGTTGTCGATCGAATACGCCAAGGCGAGAGAGCAGTTCGGTCGGCCGATCTCGTCGTTCCAGATGGTGCAGTCGCGCTTGGCCGACATGTATGTGTGGGTCGAGACGATGAAGACGTTCTGCTGGCAGGTGCTGGCCGAGGTGTCAGAGGTAGACGAGACTCAGGCCGGCAAGGGCGAGATCCACGCCCGCACCGCCGCTTCGGTGATGTACTGCGCCGACATGTGCAACAAGGTTCTCGACAACGCAGTGCAGATCCACGGCGGATCGGGCTATATCTGGGAGTCTGAGGTCAACCGGCTGTTCCGAGCGACCAAGCTGCTCG
>JAGQSP010000243.1 GCA_020439485.1 Acidimicrobiales bacterium
GGCGGAATCGGCAACATGTTGAACAACCCCAGCACCACATTGACCACAGCGGTCAGCGCCAACACGTACCAAAGAACCGCCTCGCGCTCGGGCCGGACGATCTGGAACACCAGCATCGCCGCAGCGGCCAGCGCGAAGTTCGACCCCGGCCCTGCCAAAGCCACCAACAGGCTGTGCAGGCGCGGACGCCGAAGATTCGTGGGCACCACAGGCACCGGCTTGGCGAACCCGATCACGAACGGGGCCACCAGAGCCAGCGCCACCGGAAGCACGACGGTGCCGATGGGATCCATGTGCTTGAGAGGGTTCAAGGTGATGCGACCGGCCCGCCTGGCGGTTGGGTCTCCGAAGAAATCGGCCGTCCAGGCATGCGCGATCTCGTGGATGATCAGCGACGGCATCATCACACCCACCAGTGCCAGAGCCAGGTACACGTCGGTCATGGCTTTGTCCGATCCACGCCTACAGGTTGCCCGACCCGGGGCTCATTCGCGCCGCGCCCGCGGGTGAGCGCTGTCGTACACCTTCCTGAGTCGCTCCTGAGACACCGCCGTATAACGCTGGGTCGACGAGATCGACACGTGCCCCAACAGCTCCTGGACCGACCTTATGTCGGCACCGAACTCGAGCAGATGGGTGGCACACGAGTGCCTCAACACGTGCGGGGTCAACAGATCGGGTCCCAAGCCGACCCGCTCACCGTGCTTGCGAACCACCAGCCAGGCCCCCTGACGACTCAGACGGCCCGCACGAGCGTTCAAGAACACCGCCTCGGCGTCAGCGCGCGACTGCGACCGGTCGGCTACCAGCGCCCCCCGACCCGCGCCCGACAGCCAATCACCCAGGGCGGCCGCTGCGTGACGCCCGAAGGGCACAATGCGCTCGCGACGGCCCTTTCCGAACGCCCTAATGAGCCGCGACCCCAGGTCTACGTCTGCCAGCGACAGCCCCACCAACTCCGAGATGCGCATTCCGGTGCCGTAGAGGGTCTCGAGGATGGCACGATCTCGGCGGGTCAGGGGGTCGTCGCCCACCGGCGAGGCCAACAATGCCTGCACCTGATCGACGCTGAGCGCACGCGGCAGACCTCGCGGAACCCGGGGAACATCAACCGCGGCGGTCGGGTCGGTTGTGGCGCCGCCCTCGGCGGCCAGGAACCGGTGCAGAGCACGCACCGACACGGTGGCGCGCGCAACCGTCGACGGCGCCCGCCCCAGCGAACGCAGGTAACCCACATAGGCGACGACGTCGCTCTCCGATGCCTCGCGTGGCCCGCGAGGACCCAGCCATTCGAGATAGGCGACCAGATCGCGCCTGTACGCGCTGACCGTGTTGGGCGCCCTGCCTCGCTCGACCGCGAACCAGGTCAAGAACTCGTCGAGCTCTGGTCGTATGACCGGCTCGGCGGGCTCATTCACGCCAGACAGCGGTATTGGTAGACGGCCAGAAGGGTCTTGGCGTCGGTTATCTCACCCGAAATGGCCATGGCGTCGAACTCGGCCGGCGTCAGCTCGACCACGCTCATGTGCTGTTCCTCGACGCCGTCTGCCTCGCGGCCCTGCTGGTGCAGGCCGGTGGCGACGAAGATCGAGACCTCTTCGTTGGAAAAGCCAGGAGCGGTGTGGACGCTGACCAGCGCTTCCATGTGGTCCGCTACATAGCCGGTTTCCTCGGCGAGTTCCCTGGCGGCAGCACCCGCAGCGTCCTCGCCATCCTTGTCGCGGACCCCTGCCGGCAGCTCGAGGGTTTCTCGACCCAGCGGCGTGCGGTACTGGCGGACCAGCACGTACGAGCCGTCGTCGGCTATGGGCAGAACCGCCACCGCACCGGGGTGGAAGACGAAGTCGCGCTCGAAGACCTCACCGTCGGGGCTGCGAAAGTGCAGGGTCGACATGCGAACCATGCGGCCCTGATAGCGGACCGTCTCGTCGAGCTGCTCGAATTCGGGGGAAGTCACAGCGCCTCGATCGAGTCGACGTCGAGAAGGTGCGGGTTGCGGCCCTCGGCGCGAGCCAAGGCGGCGCCGATCAGAGCCCGAAACAGCGGCGCCGGCCTGTTGGGTCGGCTCTTGAGCTCGGGGTGGGCCTGGGTGCCGATCCAGAACGGATGGTCCTCGAGCTCGATGAACTCGACCAGGCGATCGTCGGGCGACAAGCCGCTGCACCTCAGACCGGCATCCTGCAACCGGGCGCGATAGTTGTTGTTGACTTCCCAGCGATGTCGGTGGCGCTCGTAAACCAGGTTCGAGCCATAGATCGCGGCGACCCGACTGTCGTCTGCGAGCTTGGCCGGATACGTGCCCAGCCTCATCGTGCCGCCCTTGTCCGTGACATCGCGTTGGGCGTCCATCAGGTCGATCACCGGGTGGTCGGTGCCAGGGTCGAACTCGCTGCTGTTGGCACCCACCAGACCCAACACGTTGCGGGCGAACTCGATCGCCATGGTCTGCAGGCCCAGGCACAGACCCAGACACGGGATTTCGTTCTCGCGGGCGTACTGGGCGGCTGCGATCTTGCCCTCTACGCCCCTCTCGCCGAACCCGCCCGGAATGACTATGCCGTCGAGATCGTGAAGGCGATCCGCTGCCAGCAGGCCCTCGACCTCCTCGGCCTGGATCCACTCCAAATCGACATCGGCACCGTGGTGATAGCCGCCGTGGCGCAGGGCCTCGGCGACCGACAGGTAGGCGTCGGGTAGCTCGATGTATTTGCCAACGATGCCGATCCGGACGGGTGTGACCGCGTTCTCGACCCGCTCGACCAGGGTCTGCCACTCGGTCAGGTCGATGGCCAGATCTGCGAGGCGCAAGCGCTCGCACACAAACGAGTCGAGGCCCTCTGCGTGAAGGGTCAACGGCACCTGGTAGAGGTTGCTGGCGTCGGCGGCGTTGACCACGCCGGACAACTCGACGTCGCACAGCCTTGAGATCTTGGCCCTGAGGTCGGATTCGACCGGCTTTTCGCTGCGAAGCACGATGGCGTCGGGTTGTATACCGCGGCTGCGCAACTCGGTGACCGAGTGCTGGGTCGGTTTGGTCTTTTGTTCACCCGACGGCCCCAGGAACGGCACCAGCGTCACGTGCACGTAGCAGACGTTGTCGCGGCCCACGTCGAGGCGGAACTGCCTTATGGCCTCGAGGAACGGCAAGATCTCGATGTCGCCCACGGTGCCACCGACTTCGGTGATGACCACGTCGACATCGGCTCTGGCCAGCCTGGAGATACGCGACTTGATCTCGTCTGTGATGTGCGGGATGACCTGAACGGTCTTTCCCAGATAGTCGCCGCGCCGCTCCGCGGCCAGAACCGCCTGGTAGATCGAGCCGGTGGTGGCGTTGGAATCGCGGGTGAGGCTCTCGTCGATGAACCGCTCGTAGTGCCCGAGGTCGAGGTCGGTCTCGCCCCCATCGTCGGTGACGAACACCTCGCCGTGCTCGTAGGGGTTCATCGTGCCGGGGTCGACGTTGATGTACGGGTCGAGCTTTTGCATCGTCACCCGCAGGCCCCTGGCCTTCAGCAGCCGCCCCAGAGACGACGCCGTGATGCCCTTGCCGAGAGAGCTCGTAACGCCTCCGGTAACGAAGATGTGCTTGGTCACAGGGCTTCCCTTCCGAAAAATGACAGCCGTGTAGTTTTCGGTCGGGAGTTCAACCTACACCGCCCGACCGGCCATGTCGATGGCCCTCAGAACCCGATTCGCGGCGATGACCTTCGAGAACGACACCCGCTCGCTGATCAGGTTCAGAGCCAGCACCACCGCCAGCACGATCCACAGCGCAACGTCGGGGCAAGTGGCCACCGCCGAGACGGCCAACAGGGCGCCGACGACGTTGACCCCCGTGTCGCCCTGCATCAGGTGTTCGCCCAGTTCGAACGGAGCCAGCCCCACAGCGGCACCGACCGCCAGCGCAGCTATCGAGACCTCTGGGGCCAGCGCGGTCGAGGCGGCCAAGGCCACGAAAGCGATGACGGCCACCTTGGTCGTGCGTCCCGGAGCGCGATCGAACAGATTCGCCAGGTTGGCCGACAGCGCTATCACAAGCGTGTCCCTGACCCATCCGGCCAGGTCTGGTGAGATGATGCCGGCGGTCATGGCGGCCACCACTCCCCCGCCGACCAGCTTCACCAGGCCCGTTGTGACCTTGCCGTTCCTGAGGGCCCGCAGGTGCCCCCCGAAACCGCCCCCGCTGGAATCGGCGCCGAGGTCGTCGAGCATCCCCAGCACACCGAAGCCGGCCGCGGCCTGAAACCCGGCGAAGGCCACCGCCGAATCGACCGAGCTCGACAGGGCCAACACGATCAGAGAACCGATCGTGGCCACGATGAGCACGATCACCCCTGCGATGGCCGGTATCTCGTTGCCACGGAAGTTGGTGCGCAGCAGCGACGGGTTCGACAAAGGGGTGCGCAACGCCAGCCACATCTGCGAAGCGACGACAGCGGCCGCAGCGAACGAGATGGCGACGATCACGCCCAGAACCTACCGCGCACCGACGACCACAAAGCACGGACCATGACCTTGTGGCCCAGGCGTGAGGCACCGGCACGGTAGAGGTCGCGGCCTTGGCGCAACCGGTGACGAAATCCGGCCAACGAGCGGCCGGTGTGCCTGTGATCGAACTCGGCTTCGACCTCTGCGGCGCGCAGACCCGCCTGTGCGGCGTCGAGGGTCAGCGCCACCTCCAGACCGAACCGGTCGACGGGCCCCAAAGCGTCTACCACCGATCGCCTGACGCACCGTTGGCCCGATAGCGGGGCCTCGAAACGTGTGCCGGTGCCGATCTGCAGTACTGCAGCGGCGAAGTCTCGCACCAGGCCGAACCCGCCCCGTGCGCCTGCAGCCGGCAGCACGGCGATGCTCATGTCGAGTTCGCCCGACAGCACGGGCCCCACCAGGCGTTCGGCCTGAACCGCTGTGGAACCCGTGTCCGCATCCACGAACAGCAACACGTCGGCGTCGGTGGCCTGACACCCTGCCAAGACGGCGGCCGCCTTGCCCTGGTTCGGTCGAAGGGTCACCACCTGCGCGCCGGCCCCGGCCGCCACCGCAGCGGTGTCGTCACCCGAACCATCGTCGACCACGATCACCCGAGCCACCGCGGCGATCGATTGCAGCGCCTCGACGGTGGCGCCCACCGAATCGGCCCGGTCGAAGGCCGGTACCACCGCCACGACCGACGAGTCCGGTGGCGTTTCGTCGACCGTGCTCACGGTTCGGGCAGGCGGCCGTCGACGGCAGACGCAGCGACCCCCAGGTGAGCCACCTCGCGGCGTTCGGCCAGCAACACCAGCGACAAGACGCCGTCGAACGTGTCGACAGAGTCGACGGTGGCCACCGTCTGGGCCAGCAACGGATCGGCCCGCAACACCCCCACGTATGAGTCGCGGGATACGTCCGAGTCGGACGGACGGGCCTGAACTGCTACGGCCCACGGGTCGAGTTGTTCGTCTACGGCCTTGGTCAGCAGCGGAACAACGAACTGTTCGGGCGTCAGAACGGCATCTTCGCCGCCCACGATGACGTAGAAGGTCCCGGGTATGGGCACCTCACCCAATGCGCCCGTGCGCGCCTGTTCGTTGTCGAACGACAGCAAGGCGGCATCGCGCAACAACACCAACGGATTGTCGGCCACCTCGATGTCGCTGGTGGGGCCGGGGAACATGGCCCTGGCCAACCTCAGGAACAACGCCGGGCGCACCACCGACTCGCGATCGGTCACCAACCCCAGCACCTCGGCGATGTCGGCCCTGTTCGACTCCTGGCTGAGGTCTAGCCTGTCCGACAGCCAAAGGGTGCCCTCATAGGTCGCAGACGCATCGATGACCGTGTCGCGAACCTGCTCCCATTCGGCCGAATCGACGCCCTGGGTGGCGATTATCATCACCGGCCGCCCCGACAAGCGCTCGCTGATCGACAGCGGCAACAGGGTGTCCAGTTCGGCGTTGTGGGCTTCGCGGGTGGCGTCGAGTTCGTTCTGCAACAGGTCGACGTCGGAGCGAAGGTTGTCGCGGTCGGCCTCGAGCGAGTCGACGTTGCGCCTGAGCGTCTCGACGACGAACCCGTCGACGAACGACGAGCCCAGAGCGACGCCGATTCCGAGGGCCAGGAACACTGCGACGATAGAGACGATGTGGTAGCGGAGGTTGATCATTGGTCAGGTCAGATTCAACCAGAGCGTCCGCAGCACGAGCCGGATGGGCTCGGTTACCGCGGCGATGACGATGATCGTGAACAGTGCGGACAACACCAGCAACGACAGGTCGCGTTTGCGAACGCTGGTGCGATAGAGGCGAGACACACCCTTGGCGTCGACCAGGATGGGTGCCACCTTCATGCGGGTCAGAAAGGTCGACGCCATGCCGGCGCGGCCCTTGTCGAAGAAATCGATCATCGAGGTGTGCGAGCCCACCAGGACGATCAGCTCTGCTCCCTTTTCGAACGCCAGGTTCAGCGCCACGTCCTCTGAGGTGCCGGGGGCCTCGAACACCTTGTACTCGAAACCGAGCCGATCGAGGCGGGCGGCTCCGGGGGCATCACCTCCGGCATAGGCGTGAACGATCAGCTCGGCACCCTTGCGCAGGGCGTGTTGAGAAACCGAGTCGAAGTCGCCCAAGATGATGTCTGGCGTGTAGCCGTTCTCGATGAGGGCATCCGCTCCGCCATCGACACCGATGAGGATCGGCCGCAGATCGCTGACATAGCCGATGCGCCTCAGCGCGAGCATGTCTTCGCGATAGTCGAGCCCTCTGACCACCACCAACACGTGGCGCCGGCTGATGTCGACCCTGAGATCGGGTAACTCGGGCCGGTCGGTGATCAGATGCGGTTCGGATGCGATGTACTCGAGGGTGTTGGCTGCGAAGTCGGTCAACTCGCCGGTGATGGCGATCTTGGCAGCCTCATAACGCTGCTCGAGGCTTTCGCGGTCTTGCCTGACGCCCTTGCCGTGCAACTCGCCGTCGACATACAGCGAATCACCGTCGATCGACACCACCGCCCCATCGGGGATCTCGGAAAGTGTCTCGACCCCCACCTCGTCGAGCAACGGAATACCCGACTGGGTGATCAGCATCGCCCCCAGGTTGGGGTAGCGGCCCGACATCGACGAGTTGGCGTTGACGACCGCGGCGACACCGGCCGCGATGAGACCCTCGGCGGCAACCCTGTCGATGTCCTGGTGGTACACCATCGCGATGTCGCCAGGCTCGAGCCTGGGTATCAGGTTCTTGGTGCGCCGATCGCCCTTGGCCCTGCCGGTCACGTTCGCCGACCCCGACGAGTCGGCAGCGAGGTCAGATCGGCGGCGGGTGAACACGATGGTCAGCCTCGCTGCTCTCGTACCGATGCGCCCAAGGCCAACAGCTCGCCCGCGTGCTCGCGGCCCGCGGACGAGTCGGGACGACCGGCCAACATGCGAGCCAACTCGACGACTCGGCGCTCGTCGCGCGCAGCTTCGATGCGGCTCTGAGCCCCGCTGCCATCGTCGACCTTTGTCACCACAACATGCTCGTCGGCAAAAGCAGCCACCTGCGGAAGGTGTGTGACCACTAGAACTTGATGATCTGCCCCCAACCTGGCCAAAGACTCGCCGACCGCAATCGCCGCCTCGCCGCCGATGCCGGCGTCGACCTCGTCGAACACCAGGGTTTCGGGGCCTGCCGACAGCACCAGCCGAAGCGCCAACATCACCCGGGCCAGCTCGCCTCCGGAAGCCACCTTGTTCAGTGGCAGCAGGGGCGAGCCGCTGTTGGCAGCGAACAAGAACTCGACATCGTCACCAGGGTCGGCACCACCGACCACGACCTCGACACGGGCTCGACCCATGGCCAGGTCGGGAAGCCGCGCGGTGACCGCCTGGGCCAACGGGCTCGCCGCCTCGCGTCGGGCCTCGGCAACCAGCTTGGCCTCGGCTGCCACCTGGCTGTGG
The DNA here is from genome assembly GCA_020439485.1 of Acidimicrobiales bacterium. GTDB lineage: Bacteria > Actinomycetota > Acidimicrobiia > Acidimicrobiales > Poriferisodalaceae > JAAETH01. Next base: position 7,928 of record JAGQSP010000243.1, read on the forward strand.
GCCACGGCAAGCCGCTGTTCCAGTTCGCCGGCCAGCTCGTCGTGTCGCTCGAGCTGGTCGAGTCGCTCGTGGGCCCGCTCGGCAAACTCGATGACCTCGGCCAGCGAGTCGCCGTATTTGCGGGTGAGGTCTCTGAGCAGCTGGCGCCGAGCGCGGACCTGGACAAGCCGTTCGGGGTCGTCCTCGATGCCTTCGCCAACCGCCCGCGTCTCGGTGGCCACGTCGTCGAGTTCGGCCTGAACAGACCGCAGCCGCCGCTCGACCTCGCGAAACGGTGAACGCCCGGCCAGCATCGACAGCGCCAGACCCACGGAATCCAGGGCGCCGCCGTCGCCGGCGACCGCCTCGCGCACACCCGACGCGGCCTCGAGGTGGGCGTGGGCATCGGCCAGCAGGTCTTCTTCGTCTTCGAGCGTCGAGTCCTCGTCGGCGCCGGCGATGGCCGCATCCTCGATCTCTGCGATCTGGTATCGCAACAGGTCGATCTCGTGGGCTCTGGCCCTCGCGTCGCCGCCCACTTCGGCCAGTTCGGTTTCGATGCGCCTGACGCTGGCGCGGGCCGCGTGAAGTGCTTCGAGGCTCACACCCGCGTGGTCGTCGAGGGCGGCACGCTGCACCGCCGGGGCCAGCAGCGACTGGTGAGCATGCTGTCCGTGCAGGTCGACCAGCTCTGAGCCCAGGTCGCCCAATTGGGCGCTGTTGGCCATACGCCCGTCGATATATGAGCGGCTGCGGCCGCTGGCCGGAATGACCCTGGAGACAACGACCTCGGCGTCTCCGTGGACGAACCGACCTTCGACGACTGCTTCTTCGGCGCCAGGGCGAACCAGCGAAGAGTCGGCCTTGCCTCCTGTCAGCAGCTGTATCGCCTGTACGACCAGTGTCTTTCCGGCACCGGTTTCGCCGGTGAGTGCGGTCATGCCGCCACCCAGCACCAGCCGGAGGTCTTCGATGACCCCGAGATCGCGAACCGACAGCTCGACGAGCACGTCAGAACTCCTTGCTGAGACCGAACTTCGAGGTCAGGACCTGGTGAAAGGTCCGTCGTCCGAAGCTGACCAGATGTGTTGGCAGCAAGGATGTGCGTGCTGCTACGCAGTCGCCGGGCTCGAGCCGGGCCCGCGCCCACCCGTCGACCGACAAGATCGCGTCCCTGTCGCCCTCGACGGTGATTCGCACCTCGGTGGTCCAGTCGAGAACCAACGAGCGGTCGAACAAGGTGTGGGGGCTGACAGGCGTGAACAAGATGGCCCGGTGGGTGGGTTCGACAATGGGGCCACGAGCCGACATCGAGTACGCGGTCGAACCCGTTGGGGTGGCCACGATGAGCGCATCGGCGGAGTAGGTGTTGAACCGGTTGCCGTGGAAGTCGACCGCCAGGTGAACGGTGTGACCCTGCGATCGCTTCTCGACCACCCCCTCGTTGAGGGCGCTCCACGGGCCCTCGACCGTGCCGTCGGCGCGCTCGAGAACCAGATCGACCCGCATGCGATCTTCGACCCGGTAGCGCCCGGCGGCTATCTCGTCGAGTGCATGGTCGATCTCGTCGGGCTCGACCTCGGTCAGGTAGCCCAGCCTGCCGGTGTTCACGCCCAGAATGGGCACACCGTGGGCCGCCGTCAGCCCGCTGGCGAACAGCATGGTGCCATCGCCGCCGACGCTTACGGCCAGGTCGGTTCCGGCCACCACGGTGTCGAGATCGGCGTCGGCTGTGCCCAGAGAGGGCAGTTCGAGCCGGTCGGCATCGGCTGCGGTGAGGAAGATGCCCCAGCCGTTGCGATGGCACCACGCCACCACCGAGTGCGCGGCTTCGTCGGCCAGCGCCCTATCGGGATGCACGACCATGAACATCGAACGTCGTTCGCCGGACGGCGAATGTGGTGAGCTCATCGAACGTTGCCCTCCTCGGCGCAGGCCGTCGCGACGGCCACTTCGATGGCTGCGTCCACATCGACCCCGGGCTCGGGGCGCGCAACCCCGACGTGCAGCAGGAACTCGCGGTTTCCGCGGGGGCCTCGGACGGGTGACAGCATCACACCCATGATGGTGCCCCGGAGGGCGATCTCCGACGTCACCTTGTGCAGAACCGCCTCCCAAACCGCGGGATCGCGAATGACACCACCACCGCGCGACGCCTCAGAGCGGCCCGCTTCGAACTGGGGCTTCACCAGCAACACCATCTGTGCACCGGGTGCGCACACGGCCAGCAAGGGCTCGAAGACGGTCAGCAGCGAAATGAACGACAGGTCGGCAACGACCAGGTCGACGTGCGGATCGACCGAAGCGGGGTCGAGGTGCCTGACGTTGGTGCGTTCGCGCACATCGACCCTGGGGTCGTCGCGCAGGTGCAGGGCCAGCTGGCCGTACCCGACGTCGACGGCCACGACCGACGAGGCACCGCGCTGCAGCACACAGTCGGTGAACCCGCCCGTGGAGGCGCCGGCGTCGAGCACCCGCAGGCCCCGGACCGAGATCTCGAACGCGTCGAGTGCTGCGTCTAGCTTGTGGCCGCCCCTGCTTGCAAACTCACGATCGGCCGCGGCCAATGCGATGGGTTCGTCGACGCCAACCATGCGGGAGGCTTTGAGCGCCGGGGCACCACCCACCGTGACCCGACCCTGATCGACGAACAAGCGCGCCGATTGGCGACTCGGCGCCAGCCCTCTGCGCACCAGTTCGAGATCGAGTCTTCGACGGGTCATTCCAGGCGCGCACGCTACCACCGCGGTGAGACAGCCAGCCGGTGAGCACCGCCTGCGATGACTAGAGTCGAAGCCGTGATCCCCCTGCACGACGAGAACCCCACGCGCGGTCTGGCCTGGGTCACGGTCGTGCTCATCGCGATCAACATCGCCGTCTTCTTCTTGATCCAGCCGCGGGCCGACACCAGCGAGGGGCTCGAGTTCAGCTACCAATACGCCGCCATACCGTGCGAGATCTCACGCGGCGACCCCCTCACCACCGACCAGATCGTCGAGACCATCAGCGGGCGCGACACCACCGCCTGCGACGATTCTCAAGCGACGGGGCCGGTGGCCTTCCCCGACAAGCAGCCGCTTCTGGCGGTGATCACCTCGATGTTCCTGCACGGCGACATCTTCCACCTGGGCTTCAACATGTTGTTCTTGTGGATCTTCGGCAACAACGTCGAAGATCACCTGGGCAAGATCAAATACATCGTCTTCTACCTGGTGTCGGGCATCGCCGCGACCGCCACCCACCTGGCGTTCGGGTTCGACTCCACCATTCCCATCATCGGGGCGTCCGGCGCAATCGCGGGCGTGATGGGCGCCTATCTGGTGTGGTTCCCCAACGCTCGCGTCCGAACCCTGGTGTTCGCCATCTTCGTCTTCTTCGTCGAGATTGCCGCCAAGTGGCTGCTGGTGGCCTGGCTGGTGTCGCAGTTCTTCCTGGCCGACGACAGCGGAATCGCCCGCTGGGCTCACATCGGCGGCTTCGTGTTCGGGGTGTTGTTCGCCCTCGCGGTGCGCGAAAGCCTGCGGGCCCGCCGGGCGCTGTGGCGCACCGCATACGTTGGGAACGACGCCGGCTGGTGGGACAACCGCCACGGCGGCCGCGTCGAAGACCCGACCCCGCCCTACGGAAACGACCTCCCGCCCTACGACGGGCCCATCCGCTAGTTCGAGGCAGGTCCCTGCCGTTCAGTTCCCGGGTTGCAGTCGGTCGTCGACCAGCGAAGCCAGGTCTGGCACCACCACATCGGGCGCAGGATCGAGGGTCGGCACCTGCTCGGGCGAGGTCACGCCGCTGAGAACCAGGGCGAACTCGAAGCCCAATCTCCGGGCGAGGGCCCCGTCGGTTGCGGCCAGATCACCCACCACGACGTGGCGGCTGCGATTCGCCGGATCGCCCGCCACCGTCCCCAGAGTGCGGTGCACCAGCTCGGCCACAGGCGCATAGGGCTTACCCGCAACGGTGGGCTCGACCTTGCCCGCCGTGGCGATGGCCGCCACCAGCGCACCGTTGCCCGGCTCGAGGCCATCGGGTGTGGGGTAGGTCGGGTCGAGGTTGGTCGCCACCAGCCTGGCCCCCGCATGCAGGGCCCTGGCCGCTCGGGTCACCCGTGCGAAGTCGAACTCGCGGTGGAACCCGACGACGACGGCATCGATCCGCTCTGGCGGCACGTCGGGCCCGGCCACGACACCACCGGCCGCGGCGACGGCCTCGACCACTCCGGGCCCACCAGCCACCAGAACCGTCTCGCCTTCGCTCACCAGGCTGCCCGCGGCCATCGCCGAGGTGATGACGTCTCCAGCGGCCGGAATTCCGGCCGCGGCCAGCTTGGCCTCGGCATCGGCAACGGTCAGAGCGCTGAAGTTGGTGACGAACAGAACCCTGTGCCCTGCCGAGCGAAGCCGGGCCACGGCTTCAGCCGCTCCGGGTATGGGCTCGGGCCCAATCCAAACAACACCGTCGAGGTCAAGAACCCATGCCATCGGGCGGCAGCGTACCGGGTGCACGTTCTCGGCTCGGCGAAACGTAAAGTATGAGGGTCACTCACCTTGGCTATATCTGAATATCAGGTAGCCGATCGGTAGGGTGAGAGAAGCCTCATCACGTCCACCCGGCAACGAGGCCGGGCAAGGAGGACAGCCATCATGACCGACACGGTCGACCAGTCCGAGGAGCGAGCCCTAGACCGGCTCGTCGTCAGATTCGCAGGAGACTCCGGCGACGGTATGCAGCTCACAGG
>JAGQSP010000244.1 GCA_020439485.1 Acidimicrobiales bacterium
CTGGATATGTCAGATGTCGGCGGCTCGAGATCTCGCGACCACCCGACTACGCCCACGTACCCGTCGGGGAAGGCGTTGAGACCTTCGATCCCGCGCCACTGAGACCAGACCCCGGCTGCTATTGGCGAGCTGCGACTGGGACGTCCGCCGAACTGATTGACCCCCCAGGCCGCCAGCTCGTCGAGACGCTGACGCAGACGCGCCGAGTGCTCGATGGTGAACGAGCGAGACTCACCATCGGCCAACTCGCCGATCTCGACCGCCTCGGTTCCGAGAAGGGCTACCACTTCGGTCAGTTGGACACCTGAGTTGTTCGTGACCCTGGCGACCACGGTGGCTCCGTCGAGGACGATCTGGTCGATGGTGAGAGCCCCATCGAACTGCGGCGCCGGCCCGGTGAGCTGCATCGATGCGGCACCGCCGGCGGTCAGGTTCGAAGACACGGCCACGCCGGTGCGGCCGGGTTCGACGCTGACCGCTCCTTCGCTGGTAGGGCCCCAGCCCACGATCTGGCCGGAACCGGTGTAGTGCCACGCCTGCGGTGCCTCGACAGTTCGAATGTCGGACCTGGTAGAAGACACCAAGATCGTGGTGGTGGCCTTCGAGCCCGTGGGCCACACCTCCACGACAGACGCATACGAACTGCCCCGGTCGGATCTCAGGCCGGCCCCCACCACCAGCGCCATTCCCGTGCACACGACCGCAAGCAGGGGAAGCACCCGCCACGCCAAATGGGTAGAGCCCATTCGTTTCAAGACCAGGTATGTAATCGGACCCGCCGCCAGCACGTAGACACCAAGCAGCACCAGCAGGCTGCGCAGCGAGGGCAGGCTGAACCCGGCGTCGGATGCCAGGTCGTCGATCGACGAAACCGGCACCTCCCCCATCAACATCTGCGGATCGATCTGGCCCGCGCCACCGGCGATGGTGCGAGCCGGCAACGACAGGCCGCTTTGGGCCCACGAATCGTCGACGTAGTTGACCTCGCCCAAGCCGGCCGGTCCCTGGGCCCAGGCCTCTGGCAGCAGATCGTCGGCGGAGCCTTCGGCACCCACGACCAGCAACTGGCCGCCGTCGGCAGTCCAGGTGATCACCGCCAGCAGAGCCGGTTGGGTCAACGAACGCAGCGCACCAGGAGAGGTGATCAGGTAAGACGTGCCGAGCAGACCCACCGTCTCGAGCCTCTCGGAACTGACCTGGTAGGTGGTGGCAGAACCGGTACCCGCCCTCATCTCGACAGCCCCGGGGGCGTCGACCCCCAACACTGCGGCGAGCACGCCGGGTGCCTCGTCGCCAAAGCGCCGAAGCTCGGCCTGGGCAACCGACTCGCCGCCCACGACCAGTTCGGCCTGCAGCTCGAGCCCACCGAACCCGGCGACAACTGCCAGGGGGAACTCGACCGGCGTTCCTGCCGCCAGCTCGACGGGCACCTGGTACACGGTCGACCCGCCAAACTCGAACGACGACGTCGACACCGACACGACACCGCGAACCGCCCTCTGAGAAGTGACACTGACCTCTACGGCGGTCAGCTGACCGGCGATCAGGGGAGAGTTGCGAGGCAGATCGAGCGAGATCGCCGCTTGGGCCTGGGCCTGCCTGGCACCGGCAGTGCCTGTGAGCAGCAAGGCACTGGCCACGACCAGCGCCGCAGCAAGACCGGCCCACCGTTTCATCACGCTCGACCTCACGGGCCCAGCACCACGGTGGTGGTCGGAGCGAAGGTGACATCGGGCAGTGCCGGCTCTTCGACGAAGAATTCCTCCCCCTCGACCTCGACAAACCGCCCGTCGACCGGGAATACCTGCAGGGCCGGATTGTCGCGACCTATCGGGTCCTTCGTGAGGCCGGCCCACGCACCCCCGACGATTGCGATCAACAAGAACCCCAATACCAGCATCAGGCGATTGCGCCTGAGACGCGCCCGGTAGGCCGCCACAGGGTCATGAGACGCAGGCGCTTCGATCTGCTCGGTCAAGGTTTTTCCACTCTGTACGCGACGGACTCGCTCTATGACGAACGAGCACGGCCCCTGGTTCCAGTCTTCACCAAAATGTGGGAGAGGTACTGCGCGGGGGCTGAGAATCGCCTGCGGTGGCGGCCAGGTGGCGTCGCAGCTGGTCGAGCAGGCTGATGCAGCTGAACTGCCTGACGCGCTCGTGGTCACCCGGGAACTTCCAGGCGAATGTGTCGGTCGACGTTGCCGTGGAGATGGCCGCGAATATCTCGCCGGTGGGCTTTCCGGCGGCTACGGGGCCCACCGACGCCAGACCTATGTCGGCGCCGAATAGCGCCCTGGCCCCCTCGGCCAGTGCGCCGGCCTCGTCTGCTGAGGCGGGCTCGATCGCCGTCGAGGTCAGGCCGGCGGCCTCGAGCAACGCAGACCTGGCCTGGGCGGAACCCACGACGATGCCGCCCAGCATTGCCTGGGCCGAGCGAGCCAGAGACAACCGGCTGGCCATGTACCCGCCCGAGATCGTCTCGGCCACGGCGACGGTGCGGCCCGACCCCACCAAGGCGGCCGACACAACGGCCTCCATGTTGTCGTCGTCGAAGCCGAAGACGGTGTCGCCCAGCACCTCACATACGCGCTGTTGTTCGGTATCGAGCAGTTGCCCAACGGTTTGGAGGTCGGGCCCTTTGGCGGTGATCCGCACCTTCAGACCTTCGACGCCGCTGGCCAGGAACGCGATGGTGGCATGACCCTGCTGGTCAAGCCGCTCGATCTCGTCGGCCAACAGTTCGGCCACGCCCGACTCGGAGTGGCCCCAGGTTCGAACCACCCGGCTGGATATGACCGAGTCTGTTCCCGACCGCCTTCGCAGGTCGGCCAGAACGGTACCGGTCACCATCTGGCGCATCTCGAGGGGCACGCCAGGCACTGCGTAGATGACCTTGTCGACCACCTCTCCAGTCGGCTCGGTCCAGCGGATCGGGCAGACGAGGCCGGGGGCTGTTCCGGGCTGCTCGGCCATGGTTTGGGCACCCTCGGGCACCATGGCCTGCCTCAGGTTGTTCTCGGGCATTGCCCTGCCTCGGGCGGCGAACATCTGCCTGATGCGTTCCTCGATGACCCCATCGCGCACCAGCTCGACACCCATCACATCGGCGATGACGTCACGGGTTATGTCGTCTTGGGTGGGACCCAGCCCACCACACACGATGACCGCGTCGCTGCGCGACAGCGCCAGCCGCAACGAGTCTGCGATGCGCTGCCAGTTGTCTCCGACCTTGGTCTGGAAGTGGCTGTCGATGCCCGCCGCCGCCAGCTGCTCGCCGATCCACGACGAGTTGGTGTCGACGATCTGTCCCAGCAGCAGTTCGGTTCCGACTGCCACGACCTCACACCGCATGATCAACCTCCATAGGACGTGCCGGCTCGGGCGGCCGACAGGTACTGAGCTCCGGTGACGTACGTCAGCGCCACAGCGCTCCACAGCGTCGTCGTGGCTATCCAGTGTGCGTGCTCGGCCACCGGTGGCATAAGAGCAAAGCCCAACGCCCAGATCTGCACGGTCGTCTTGATCTTGGCGAGGAAGCTGGCGGGCACCGAGACGCCGTTGCGGCCCACCGTCGAGCGATACAGCGACATCGCCAGCTCGCGAAGTGCGATCAACGACACGGGAAGCCAGTGGAACTGGCCGACGGCCACGAAGGCAAACATCCCGCCCAACACGAAGACCTTGTCGACCAGGGGGTCGAGAAAAGCGCCTGACGCGGTGGTGCCGAACCGGCGGGCCAGCCATCCGTCGACTGCGTCGGTCAAAGCGATGGCAGCCCCGATGAAGAAGGTCACCCAATTCGGACCCTTGTCGGTGATCAACACGATGAACACCGGCGAGGCGAACAGGCGCGTCAGCGTCAACGCGTTCGCCAGGTTGATCACGGATCCGGGTTCGACCACGGGGCTTCGACTTCTCCCAACCGCCAGAGGTTTCTCAGACCGGTTCGGCTATGAGATCTGGCCCATCGGAGTCTGTCACGCGAACCATGCAGAGGCTGCCCGTCTGGAGCTGTTCTGGCACCAGGACAACTCCGTCGATCTCGGGAGCCTCGCGATGTGACCGCGCCACACCGGGCTCGTCGACCAAGACCTCCATCGTTTGGCCGATCAGGGCCGAGCGACGCTCGAAGGTGATGCGGTCTTGCATCTCGGTCAGCTCTGACAGACGCTCTGACATGAGGCCCTCGGGAACTTCACCGTCGAGGTCGGCGGCGTACGTGCCCTGCTCGCGCGAGTACGAGAAGAAGCCACACCAATCGAGCTGGGCGGCCTGTACGAAGTCGAGGAGCCTCGAGTGATCGTCTTCGGTCTCGCCCGGATAGCCGACGATGAAGTTCGACCGCAGCGCCGCATCGGGGGCCAGATTGCGGATGTGCTCGATGCGGTCGAGGAACTTGTCGCCGTTGCCCCAACGTCGCATCCGCCGCACCAGTGGCGCCGATACGTGCTGCAACGAGAGGTCGAAGTAGGGCACGCCCGACCCGACGATGACATCGATGAGGGCGTCGTTGAGGTCGGACGGGTACAGGTACAACAGGCGAACCCGGTCGACCATGTCGGCCACCGCCCGGACCAACCCGACGATGTCTCCGGCCCGACCCACGTCCTTGCCGAACGAGGCCAGGTCTTGGGCCACCAGCACCACCTCGCGCACGTTCAACTGCTCGACCTCGGCGACGATGTCGTCGATCGAACGGCTTCGCTGCGGCCCCCGGAAAGAAGGAATGGCGCAGAATCCGCATTTGCGGTCGCAGCCCTCGGCGACCTTCACGTAGGCCCACGGTCGGGTGCTGGCAGGTCGGGGCAGGTTGAGCAGGTCGAGTGCCGGCGGCTGGGGAGCCGAGCGGCGCGTCGGGCCAAGGCTCACCTGCACACG
>JAGQSP010000245.1 GCA_020439485.1 Acidimicrobiales bacterium
GGTCGCCTTTCGGCGGCGGCGTGCGCACCCCCGAGTTGCACAGCGATTCGATTCTCAGCCAGTTCGCCAACGTGCCCGGCCTGAAGATCGTGGCGCCGGCAAGCGCCGCCGACGCCAAGGGCCTGCTGGCCAGCGCAATCCGTGACCCAGATCCTGTGCTGTTCCTAGAACCGCTCCGCGGCTACCGGATGATCAAGGATCAGGTCCCAGAGGGCGAACACCTGGTCGAGATCGGCAAGGCGCGCACCGTCGTCGAAGGTTCCGACGTTGCCATAATCGCCTGGAGCTACATGGTCGATGTCGCCAGACGAGCGGCGGCGGAGTTGGCCACCGAAGGCATCTCGGCCAAGGTCGTGGACCTTCGCTCGATCGTTCCCTTCGACGTCGAGGCGATCGCTGAAGCAGTGGCACAGTGCGGCCGGGTGGTGGTGGTTCAAGAAGCCCCCGAGACCAACGGTTTCGCATCCGAGGTCATCGCCACCATCAATGACACGGCGTTCTACGACCTCGAAGCGCCCGTCGCACGAGTGTCTGGCTGGGATACGCCATATCCGGTGGGCCAGCTCGAGGACTTCTACGTGCCCGATGTGAGCCGAGTGGTGGCCGCCACCAAACGGGTCGTCGAAGCGCCATGACCGAGTTCAGATTGCCCGACGTAGGCGAGGGGCTCGAACAGGCAGAAATCCTCGAATGGTTGGTGGCTGTGGGCGAAACCGTCGAGCGCGACCAGCCGTTGGTCGAGATCCTCACCGACAAGAGCCAGACCCAGCTGCCCTCACCGGTCAGGGGCACGGTCGTTGCTCTGGGAGCCCAGGTCGGCGACATCGTCGAGGTCGGCAGCGTGCTCGTCACCTACGAAGCCACCGACGCATCGAACTCTGCGGCTGCACAACCCTCTGAACCGTCGTCGCCAACGGACGCGCCCGAGCAGGCGCCGCCGACCCAACCCACGACCAGCACAACCGGGCGGGCGAAGGCCTCTCCGGCCGTGCGCAAGCGGGCCCTGGCGGCAGGTGTCGACCTTGCGACGGTCGAAGCCACCGGACCTGGCGGCCGGGTCACGGCAGACGACCTCGATGCCCACCTGGCCGCTCGCAGCAGGCCTATCGCTCAACGGCCCGCTCCCAGCGTGGTGGTCCGCGCCCCCGCAACGCCGGGCCAGCTGGGCCAGGCCGAACCCGGTGTTGTGCCGCTGCGCGGCATCAGGCGTGTCACCGCTCTGGCAATGGAACGTTCTTGGCAGATACCCCACATCCACGGCAACGACGAGTTCGACGCCACCGCCTTGCTCGATGCCCGTCGGGCCCTCCGGGACAGGCATGGTGACGCCGCCGCGGCTCTGACTCCCCTGGCCTTCTTCGTTGCCGCGGTGGCCGAAGCGCTCAGAGCATTTCCCGCCGTCAACTCGTCGATCGACACCGAGGCCGAAACGATCACCGTGCACGCCGAGGTCAACATAGGTATCGCCGTCGCGGCTCCACAGGGATTGCTGGTTCCGGTGTTGGCTGGTGCAGACGCCTTGAGCTTGTTGCAGATCGCATCCGAGATAGTGCGCCTCACATCGGCCGCGCGCGATGGTTCGATATCGACCTCTGACCTGCACGGCGGCACCTGCACCATCACCAACTACGGCAGTCTGGGTGGTCGAAGCGCAACCCCGATCATCCGCTCGCCCGAGGCAGCCATCGTCGGGTTCGGTTCGATCCGCCCCCGGCCGATCGTGGTCGACGGCCAGGTCGTGGCCAGGCCAACACTGCCCATCGCTGTCGGCGCAGATCACCGCCTGATCGACGGAGATCTCATGACTGCGTTCCAAGAGCGCATCATCGCCAACCTCAGCAACCCGATCGTGATGGTGGCGATTTGATAGCGGGGCACGCATGGTCGTAGGAGAGGTGGCCGAACG
>JAGQSP010000246.1 GCA_020439485.1 Acidimicrobiales bacterium
CAGCAGGTAGGCGACGGGTGGGCTCGCGACCGTGTGCATGAGCTGGTCGAGCAGCCCCAGGCTCGAGAACCTGACCGTCACATCGTCCAGCAGCTGGCGCTGAGGAACCTCGGCATCGGGATCGGCGATCTCGGAAAGGGTGTCGGTGAGGTTGGCGTCTTCCAGGTAGAGCACCATGTCGCCGATGGTCGGAGCGAAGGCATCGACCATGCCCGCCTCGATGGCTGCGACGTCCTCGGCGCTGCGATCTACGTAAGAGTCGAACGGCGCTGGAAGGTCGATGTCGAGATCATCGCCGACGTCGCCGATGCGGCTGCCGGGTGCTATGCCCGAAACATCCGCGGCAGACGCCAGCAGAGCCGATGCACCCAGTGCGTCCGAGCCGGCTTGGCCCACCCACACGGCGACCAACACCGGCGAAGAGTCGATGCGGTCGAGCAGTTCGACGAACTCGTCGGTGCCGACCGTTGCGCCCGGGCTGTTCAGCTGGATGATGACCGCGGTGGCGCCTTCGCTTTCGGCTCGGTCGAGGTGGGCGTTGATGGACGCGACCTGGATCGGATCGATCAGCCCGCTGACCTCGAGCACGTCGATGTAGCGCCGCTGCGGCTCCTGGGCACCCGCTGGGGTGGCACCGATGAGCACCGTCGCCAACAGGGCGCACGTGAGTGAGATGAGTGTCGCTAGCCTGAGCAAGCCGAGGCCTCCGGAGATCGTTTGGTGCCAACGAATTACATCGCCGACTCGCAAGTCGTCATCGTCGCCGGAAAAGGCGGGGTCGGCAAGACCACGATCGCCGGCGCTACTGCGGTCGCTGCAGCCGAGGCCGGCCGCGATGTCCTCGTAGTGGAGGTCGACGGTAGCCGAGCCATGCGTCGTCTCCTCACAACTCCCGACGCGTCGTCGGATCCACAGCCCACGCCCACCCACGGCGATCGCCTGCTGATAGCCGCGATCGACCCCACCGAAGCCCTCGCTCTGTACCTCGAAGAGCACGGCTTGGGCCGCTTCGGAAACAGGTTGGCCAAGTCGGGCACGCTCGAACTGATCGCCACGGCCACGCCTGGCATCCCCGACCTCGTCCTGCTGGGCCGCCTGCGTCAACTCGCCGATCAACACAGCGACAGGCTGGTTGTCGTCGACGGCCCCGCGGCCGGTCACGCCATCGCTCTGTTGAGCACCCCGGCCGACATCATCGACGCCGTGCGCAGCGGCCGTTTGAGAGATCAGGCCGAGAGCTCGCATGCGTTCCTCAGCGACCATGATCGCGTCAGCGTCAACCTGGTCACCCTTCCGCAGACCACACCGGTGAACGAGACGATCGAAACCGCATTCGCCATCGAGGAGCGGCTGGGTGTGAGGCTCGGTCCGCTGGTCGTCAACATGGTCGAGCGCCCTCTGCCGCAGGGCGCGGGCCGGTCTCTGTCACAGCGATTCCTGGCCGAGCGCATCACATCCGAAGACGCCGAGATGCAGCGTCTGAGGTCGCAACTGCCGCTTCCGACCGTGATCGCGAGCCGACTCGACTCGGCTCCGGCTGCCGCCGCCGACCTGGCCGATCTGGTCGCAGAACTGGGGGCGGCATGAGCTCGACGGCCGACGACGACCCCGTCGCAGACGTTCAGGGCATCGATCTCGATGGCGTCGAGGTGCTGGTATGCGTCGGAAGCGGAGGGGTCGGCAAGACCACCACCGCAGCCGCTTTGGCCATCGTGGCCGCCGACCGTGGCAGGCGAGCGGTCGTCATCACGGTCGACCCCGCACGCAGGCTGGCCGACGCGTTGGGCCTCACCGGGGGGCTCACCGACGAACCCCAGAAGCTGACCGACACGCCGGCGGGTGGCCAGCTGTGGGCGATGATGCTGGACCCGCGCGCCACATTCGATCGCGTGGTGGCCGCCGAGGCGTCTGCCCAAGAGGCTGCCAGGATCTACGCAAACGGGCTGTACAACAACTTCGCCGATGGGATGTCGGGAACCCACAACTATCTGGCCACTGAGGAACTCTTCCGCCTTTCCAACGACGATCGCTTCGACCTGGTTGTGGTCGACACGCCGCCGTCGACCACCGTGCTCGACATCGTCGATGCGCCGCGGCGCCTGGTGAGGCTGATCGACAACCGGATCTATCGGGTGCTCAGCGGCCGAAGCACCGGAGTGGTTGGCGTCATGACCAAGGTCGCAAATCGCTTCGTGCGCTCGCTTGCGTCCGTGGTCGGCGCCGACGTCATCGAGGACGCCGTCGAGTTCTTCGGCCTGTTCAAACCGCTCGAGCAGGGCTTCAAGAACCGGGCGCTGGCCGTCGAGGAGTTGCTGGCGGGTGACGTCACCAAGGTCGTACTGGTCACGACGCCCAGGCCGGATGTGGTCGCCACCGCCAGTTCGCTGGCCCAGGACCTCGAGGCGAGATCGCTGATGCCCGACACCGTCGTGGTCAACATGGCACATCCCGACTTCGGCGAAGACCCCGCCGAGTTCGAGTCGGACGCCGACGTGTTGGCGGTGACCCGCCTCGCTCATCGGGTCTCGGCAGAGCATGCCGCCGTGCAGCCCCTGAGCCAGTTGATCGGCGTTGGTCGGGGCGGCGAAATGTTGTGGGTACCAGCCCTGTCCGGTGACGTTCACGACACCGAGGGCCTGCAACACGTGGCGTCGCACCTCGGCGCGGGCGACTACCCTTTGTGACGTGGCAGACGTACTTCTAGCAGCCGACGCCGATTGGCTAATCGCCGACGTCCGGTCGGCCCTCAGCGGGCCCGAGCACACCTTGCGCGCTGTACGCACCGGTGCCGAGGTGCGCGGTCAGGTCGAACAGCAGACCCCCGACCTCGTCATCCTCGATCTGCAGATCGGCAATATGGGTGGCATCGCCGCCTGCCTCGACCTGCGGCTCGAAGAGTCGGGTGGTCGTCTCCCCCACGTTCCGGTGCTGTTGCTGCTGGACCGTGAGGCAGACGTGTTCCTTGCCGATACCACCGACGCCGAGGGTTGGCTGGTCAAGCCGTTGAGCGCATTTCGCATCCGCAAAGCCATAAACGCCCTGCTCGCCGGAGGCACCATGCACGAGAATCGAGCCGCAGGGGTTTCCTGACGCCAATTCGGCTGGCACAATTTGCAGTCCGGTTCGCCGCTTCCAACCAGGTAGCGTTGGCCGGACTAAAAACATCGGGATGTGGCGCAGTTTGGCAGCGCGCTGCGTTCGGGACGCAGAGGTCGGGGGTTCAAATCCCCCCATCCCGACCAAAACAACTGAGACACCGCAGATCCCACCCGATCTGGGGTCGAATTCAGCCCACATGCGGCACATATTCGACCCCAGATCGGGTGGGCTCGTTTCTGGCTAGTGGTCGACCGCCCAATCGGCGTAGAACGGCGGCAAATCGCGCGGCACCTCAGAGCCGAACGCCGGATCGCGCTTCTCGAGGAAGGCTGCAACGCCCTCCTTGCCATCGCCGATGCTTGTGTAGAACATCGACAGCGAGTCGACCTTGTGCGCTTCGATCGGGTGGGCGGTCGCCGAGTTGCGGTACATCATCTGGCGGGTCATCGCGACCGCGACCTTCGACCTTCCCGCCACGAACTTGCGAGCCAACCCTTGTGCCGCCGCCAGAAGGTCTTCTGGCTCGTGGACAGATCGAACCAGACCACCGGCCAGGGCTTCGTCGGCGGTGAGGATGTCGGCGCTGTAGCACCACTCGAGCGCCCTCTGCATGCCCACGATGCGCGGCAAGAACCACGTCGAGCAGGCCTCGGGGGTGATGCCGATGCGACCGAAGACAAATCCGATGCGGGCTTGGGTGGACGCCATGCGGATGTCCATGGGCAAGGTCATGGTTGCGCCGATGCCCACCGCAGCTCCGTTGATCGCGCCGATCACGGGCTTGGTGCACCTGTAGATCGACAAGGCGACCCGGCCGCCGGTGTCGCGCACCCCCGACACGATCTGTGGATCGTCGAGGCGCTCGTCCATGTCGGCCATGTCGGGCTCGAGAGACTCGTCGAGGCCGAACACGTTGCCCTCACGGGTGAGGTCCATACCCGCACAAAAGGCTCGTCCGGCACCGGTGACGACCACGGCGCCCACCGACGGGTCTGCGCTGGCCCGGTCGAAGGCTTCGACCAGTTCGTTGGCCATCTCGACCGTAAAGCTGTTGAGTGCGTCTGGCCGGTCGAGGGTGAGGGTCAAAACGCCGTCGTCGACAGACCAATCGAGGGTGTGGAAAGACATCGCACCGTTCTACACGCTGGCGCCGGGGCGGCCGGTAGCGTTCGACCACGTGAACATCGACTTCGACTCGAGAATGCGTCGCTTCGCATGGCCGCTGGTCGGCTGGACCGTGTTCGTCTGGATAAGCCGTATCCGCAACGTCTTGAACGCGGATGGCATCGACACCACGGGCAAGTTCCTACGCCTGGTCGTCGTAGCCGTGTTCCTGGGCTTCGCCGCACTGGTGGGCGCCTGGATCGTCAGAGGAACGCCCCGATGGGCTCTGGCGGCCGGATCGTTGTGGTCGGTGGGGTTCTGGCTGGTGCGCGGCATCGGCATCCTGGCCGACCCCAATCACGATGCGGGCTTCAAGGCAATACACACCGCCTTGATGCTGGCGACCTTCGCCGTCGTGG
>JAGQSP010000247.1:0-3815 GCA_020439485.1 Acidimicrobiales bacterium
CCGCTGTCGGGGCGGTTCGCAACGTCCTTCAGTAGATGGAATACCGGTGATCGGCGCAGCACCAGGCCGACCTGATTGATCACGCCGGCTCGCTCGACCGTATCGACGATGCGCTGGGCCTGCGCCAGGTTGGTACCCAGTGGCTTTTCGCAGAAGACCGCCTTGCCGGCATCTGCGGCCATCGCCACCAGTCGCTCGTGTTCGCTGGTCCAGGTGCAGACGTAGACGGCGTCGCTTCGGTCTACGACCTCCTCTGGTGTGTCGCAAACGGACGCGTCGGTGGCAGCGCCGAAGCGTTCTGCCCGCTCGGTGTCGGGGTCGTGCACGGCCGCCCAGACTGCGTCTGCGCCCGAGGCGCGCAAGCTCTTCGAGTGGTAGGTGGCGATGTTTCCCGCCCCCAGGAATCCGACCGAGATCGTCACGCCGGTCACGTTAGTTGTCTCGGCGGTGGTTTGACCCAACCGCCCGAACCTACGCCGGGTCCGACTAGGGTCGGGCCATGGCAAACCCGGTCGTCCTACTCCACGGCTTCACCGGCTCGGTCCGGTCTACATGGAAGCCCACGGGCCTCATGGACCTATTGGCAGATTTTGGTCGAGAGTGCATCGCCATCGACCTTCCGGGCCACGGCACCAGCGAGCTAAAGAGCCACGACCCAGCCGACTACGCCACGCTGGAAGCCGACCTGCTGGCGACGCTGCCGGAGGGACCATTGGACGGCGTCGGCTTCTCCGCAGGCGCACGCATCCTGCTGGTGATGGCATCGATGCAGCCCGAACGTTGGGGCAAGCTCGTCGTGGCCGGAGTGGGCAACAACCTGTTCGAACGCGACCCCGAGCGCGGTGAGCGCATCGCCAAGGGCGTTGCGGGCGAGGCAGACGCCGACGATCCTCACGCTCAGGCGTTCGGGCGCTACGCCTCAGAACCTGGGCAAGACCCAAAGGCGCTGGCGGCCTTCATGCGCCGACCGCATCCTCCTCTGGGGTCCGCTGAATTGGGCCTGGTGACCGCACCCACCGCTGTGGTGCTTGGCACCGAAGACTTCGCCGGACCCGCCGACCCTCTCGTCGACGCTCTGCCCAACGCCACGCTGCACTCACTGCGAGGTGTCGACCACTTCGCCACCCCGAAGGACTTCGGTTTCATCGACGCCGTGCTGGGCCACCTCAGCTGAGAAAATCCGCAACCGCCTGGGCGACAGCAGCCGATTGTTCGACCGGAACCATGTGCCCGGCCTCGGCAAACGTCACCAGCTGCGACCCTTCGATGCTGTCGTTCCAGATGGTCGCGTAGGGATCGGGCGGGAACAGTCTGTCGCTGAGGCCCCAAACCAGCAGGGTGGGCACACCGATGCGGTGTACACGCTTGGACAGCCGCCGGTTGGGAATGGGGAACAAGATCTTGCCAGCGGTGCCCAGCCGCCGTGCATTGCCGACGAGGAAGGCCTGCAGTGCCGCGTTGTCGCTGAAGTCGACACCGCCGGTCATGATCTTTTCGCCGGCGACCGGGTCGTGCCACAACACCTCTGCCAGCTCGAAGGGAAGCATGGCGAAGATGTCGGGTACCGGATGATCGTCGTGCCACATTCCCGCCGGGCACAACAACACCAGCCGGCTGAGGTCGTTGCGTGCGATCGCCGCCATCTCAGATGCGATCATGCCGCCCATCGAATGCCCCATCAACACCGGCGGCCCGGCGAGGTCGAGTGCGTCGACCAGATCCCAGCCGTGCAGGGCGAAGTCGAGCATGTCCTCTATAGCGGTCTCGGTCTCGTCGGCTCCGTAACCGGGCCAGATCGGGGCATGAACGGTGAATGACTGGGCCAGGGTATTGAGCAGCGGGTCCTGCGCCATCGTGCCGCCCGCTCCGTGGAAGAACACGATGTCGGGCCCCGTTCCGCCCACCAGGACGTCGCCCTCGATGCCCCGCCGGGTGGTGATGCGCTTCGTCTCGAGGGTCATCAGATGCTCCCCCCGTCGTTTGCGCCGGCGTCTCGCATGGCATCGCGCATGGCGTCGGGGCCAGGTGAAGGCGTGCGGGCCGACTCGACCGTGGTCTCGGGCCTGACCCTGTCCTTCATCGGAGTGGGCCACCAGCGAGTGTCGGTCTCGAGCTCTGGCCACAGGTTCTTCAGCTGGGGCATGACCTTCTCGGCGAACAACTGGGTGCTGTAGCGGGTCTTCCAGTCGGGCATGTTGCCCATGTGCAGCAGGCAGAACACCGTGCCGAGGCGCATGTCCTTGATCATCGACTCCATCTGTTCGCGCACCGTGTCGGGCCCGCCGGCAATGACGAACCCTCCCTCGACCAGGTCTTTCCAGGTCAGACGCTGGAACATCTCCTGGTTTTCCTTGCGCAGCTGGTTGAGCTTGCCGGCCTTGATCGTGTTGACGGTGCGATAGCCGGGCGGGTCGGCGAAGCCGGGATAGACGTGCAGGCAGCGGTTGAAGAAGTACAGCATGTGTTCGGCGTACAACTCCTCGGCCTGGGCGTCGGAGTCGGCGACACAGATGATCTGGGCGAACGACGCCCGGCCCGGCGACTCGTCCTTGTCGCGGGCTGCAACCCTCTCCCAGTAGCCCTCCAGCAGGGCCCGGCCGGCCTTGTAGCCGTTGAACGACAGGTACGAGTAGTTGTAGTCGTGATCCAGGCAGAAATCCCACGTCTCGATAGAGCCGCCGCCGGGGATGTAGATGGGTGGGTGAGGTTTCTGGATTGGCCTGGGCCAGATGTTCACATAGCGCAACTGGTTGTACTTGCCGTCGAAAGCGAAGGGCTCTTCCTCGGTCCACGCCCGGATGATCATCCGGTGGGCCTCGTCGTACTTGTCGCGGGTCAACGCGGGAATCTGGCCGTAGGTGAAGTTGGTGTCCATCGGTGTGCCGACCGGGAAGCCGGCCACCAGCCGCCCGCCCGAGATGACGTCGAGCATGGCGAACTCTTCGGCCACCCGTATCGGTGGGTTGTAAAGCGCTATCGAGTTGCCGATGACACAGATGGCGGCGTTGCTGGTGCGCCTGGCCAGGCCCGCCGCGATGATGTTGGGCGACGGCATGATGCCGTAACCGTTCTGGTGGTGCTCGTTGACGCCGATACCGTCGAAGCCCATCTCGTCGGCGAACTCGAGCTGGTCCATGTACTCGTGGTACAGGCTGTTGGCCCGCTCGGGATCGAACAACTTCGAGTCGATGTCGACCCAAACCGACCGATGGTTCTCCCGGAAATCGTCCGGCAGATCGGGCCACGGCATCAGGTTGAACCAAACGAACTTCACGAGCTTCCCCCTCGTCGCTGGTATTTACGAACGCCCCGAACCCCCGAGGCGACTCCGTATTCTGCGAACTTACTCCATACCCTGGTGAGCCGTGCCAACCACCGTCACCCTCGACGACGGCGCCGAGATCGAGTACCCCGACCTACCGATCACCGAGCGCAGGCTGGAGCTTCTCGAAGTGATCGAGTCGAGCCAGGTCGTTGTCGTCGCGGGCGAAACCGGCTCGGGCAAGTCGACCCAGCTGCCCAAGTTCTGCCTTGAGCTGGGCCGGGGCCGCCCTACCAGGCGCGGCAAACCGCGGCGCATCGCCCACACCCAACCTCGCCGCATAGCGGCGCGCTCGGTGGCCCAACGGGTTGCCGCCGAGCTGGGAGAGGAACTGGGCGGCACGGTCGGCTTCGCCGTGCGGTTCGATGATCGGGTCGGCGACTCGACCCGCATCAAGGTGATGACCGACGGCATCTTGTTGAACGAGATCCAGCGCGACCCCAAGCTGCGGGCCTACGACACCGTCATCGTCGACGAAGCCCACGAGCGCTCG
>JAGQSP010000247.1:3867-5167 GCA_020439485.1 Acidimicrobiales bacterium
ACCTGAAGGTGATCATCACTTCGGCCACGATCGACACCGAGCGATTCGCCGCCCATTTCGCCGACGCCCCGATTGTGGAGGTGTCGGGCCGCACCTACCCCGTCGCGGTCCGCTATCGCCCCTATGGCGAGCCCGAGACGCCCTCGGGGTGGGAAGACCTAGACCAGCCCGGCGCAGTGTGTGCGGCGGTCGAGGAGCTGTACACCGAGGGCGACGGCGACATCCTGGTGTTCTTCAGCGGCGAGCGCGACATCCGCGACGCAGCCGAAGCGCTGGAGGCTCTGGAGCTGCCCAACACCGAGATCGTGCCGCTGTTCGCCCGTCTGAGTCTGGCCGAACAGCAGAAGATCTTCTCACCCCACCGGGGCCGCCGCATCGTGCTGTCGACCAACGTGGCCGAGACGTCGCTGACCGTGCCGGGCATCCGCTACGTGGTCGACACCGGCTATGCCCGCATCAGCCGGTTCAACCGGCGCACCAAGGTTCAGCGCCTGCCCATCGAAGCGATCAGCCAGGCATCGGCCGACCAGCGCGCCGGCCGGTGCGGCCGATTGGGCCCTGGCATCGCCATACGCCTCTACAGCCAGGACGACTACGAGAGCAGGCCAGAGTTCACCGAGCCCGAGATCCAGCGCACAAACCTGGCTGCGGTCATCATCCGGATGCTCGATGCCGGCCTGGGCGACGTTGCCGACTTCCCGTTCGTCGACCCACCCGACACCAGGTCGATACGCGACGGCTATGCCCTGCTGGAGGAGCTGGACGCGATCCACGACGCCGAGCTGACCGAGCTGGGCCGTCGAATCGCACACCTGCCCGTCGACCCCCGCATCGCCCGAATGATTCTGGCCGGCGTCGAGCACAACTGCGCCGCCGAAGTGTTGGTGATCGCCTCGGCTCTGTCGGTGCAAGACCCCCGCGAGCGCCCGACGGGCAAGGAGGAGGCCGCGGGCCAGGCGCACGCCAGGTTCCGGGTCAAGGGTTCCGATCTGCTGGGCTGGATCGAACTGTGGCGATATATCCGCGACGAGCGCGCCAGCGGATCCTCCAGCCGCTTCAGGCGCCTGTGCCGCAGCGAATACCTGAACTACCTGCGCATCCGCGAGTGGCAGGAGGTGCACGGCCAGCTGCGCCGCGCCCTGCGCCAGATAGGTGTCGATGTCGCCGACGTGTCCGACGCCGAAGGGCAGGCCCATCCCGACAACATTCACAAGGCCCTGCTGACCGGGATGTTGTCGCTGGTCGGGCAAAAGGATCCGGAAACCCGTGACTATCGAGGTGCTCGCGGGTCGCGGTTCTC
>JAGQSP010000248.1 GCA_020439485.1 Acidimicrobiales bacterium
CGGAGTGGACCACGAGGCGACCCCACACGCCATCGGCCACGCGGTGGGCTCGCAGCAGCCCGGCGGGAACCGTGTCGTTGTCGAAGATGTCGGTGGTGCGGACGTGCTCGAGCCCGTCGGGCAGACACGGTTGGTTCATCGGAGAACTCCTTCGTCGGACGACGCAGACGCGTCGGGTTCGGCTTCGAGATCGAGTCGGGGCAGGATGCGGTCGAGCCATCGCGGCAGCCACCAGTTGGGATCACCGACGAGCGCCATCGTGGAGGGGACGAGGACCATGCGGACGATGGTGGCGTCGACGGCGACGGCGGTGGCGAGACCGACGCCCATCATCTTGACCACCGGGTCGTCGCTGGCGACGAAACCGAGGAAGACGCTGATCATGATGAGTGCGGCTGCGGTGATGACCTTGGCGGTCGCGCCGAGGCCTTCGACGACGCTGTCGATGTTGGAGTGTCCTCGGTGGTACTCCTCGCGGATGCGGGAGAGGATGAACACCTCATAGTCCATCGACAGCCCGAACAGGATCGCGAACATCATCATCGGAACGAACGACGCGATGGGGACAGCTTCGTCGAGCCCGATGAGCGAACGTCCCCATCCCCATTGGAACACCGCGACGACCACGCCGTAGGCGGCGCCGATCGACAACAGGTTCAAGATCGCGGCCTTGAGCGGGACGAGGATCGATCGGAACACGATCATCAACAACAGGAACGACAGCGACACCACGGCTGCGATGAACCAGGGCAGGCGTGCGGCGATCTTGTCGGACTGATCGATGAAGCCGGCGGTGGGTCCGCCGACGAGTGCCTCGGCTCCGGTGCCCGTGGTGGCGGCCGGGAGCAGGTCGTTGCGGAGTCGGTGGACGAGGTCGCTGGTCGCCTGGTCCTGGGGCTTGGTGGTCGGGATCGCCGTGATGAGCGCCGTGTCGCCGGTGGCGTTGAGCTCGGGTGGTGAGACGGCGCGGACTCCCGGGTCTGCGGCAACGGAGCTGCTCAGTCGGTCGAGCACGGTGGGGTCGGGGTTGTCGCCGAGGTCGACGGCGATGAGGAGCGGCCCGTTGAATCCGTCGCCGAAGCCGGCGGCGAGGAGGTCGTAGGCGCGGCGATGCGTGGTGGTGGTCGGATCGGAGCCTGCGTCGGCTTGGCCGAGCCGCATGTCGAGCATCGGGATGGCCAAGGTCACGAGCACGACGGTGGCGCCGATGCTGGAACGCCACGGGTGATGCGCAACCCATCTCGCCCAGCTCACCCAGCCGCTGTGAGTCACCTCGGTCGATTGACCGACGGTGCGCTGATGCTTGGGGAGAATGCGGTGACGGGCAACGCTGAGCAGAGCCGGCAGGAGGGTGATCGCGACGAGCACGGCGACGGCGACCACGATCGAGGCGGAGTAGCCGAGCGCGGCGACGAACGGGATCCCGGCGAACTGCAGGCCGAGGATCGCCACCACGACCGTGCCACCGGCCACGACCACGGCTTGACCTGCGGTCGCGTTGGTGCGGCCGATCGACTCGTCGACGTCCATCCCATGTGCGAGGTGATCGCGGTGGCGGCTCAGCACGAACAGCGCATAGTCGATGCCCACTCCGAGACCGATCATCGTGCCGAGTCGCGGTGCGATGGAGGGGATGTCGATCAGCCCGCTCAACAGTCCGACGATGGACAACCCTGTCGCCAGCCCGGCAACTGCGACGCCCAACGGCATCACGGTGGCGACGACGGCCCGGAAGGTGACGAAGAGCACGACCAGTGCGGCAAGCATGCCGATCATCTCGGCGGGACCCTCGGAACGTTCCTTCAGCACCGTCGGGAGCTCGCCCCCGAACTCGACCTGCACCCCGGCCTGCTCCGCTGGCGTCGCGGTGTCGAACAACTCCTCCAACGTGGCGCGGCCGAGCTCGGCGGTCGAGCCGTCGAACTGCACGGCCGCGAACGCGGTCGAGCCGTCGGGTGAGATCGCACGTGGGCCGGCGAGCGGGTCGGTCACGGCCAGAACATGTTCGAGCGATGCGACCTCGGCGATCGTGGCGTCGATCGCTGCGGCCGTGGCTGGGTCGTTGACGGTGCCATCGTCCACGTGGAACACGACCATCGCGGTTGCTCCGGCACGTTCAGGGAAGCGTTGCTCGAGCAGGTCGACCGCTGCTTGCGATTCCACACCCGGCACCCGGAAGTCGTCGACCGCATCACCCCCGGCGACCCGGTTCAACCCCACCAAGCCCAGCACTGCCACCACCCACGCCACGAGAACCAGCCGATGATGGGCAGCGATCCAACGACCCAATCGGTACAACCCGTTCGACACGACACACCTCCTGCGCTCACCATACATGCAGTCACTGCATTTTTGCAATCACTGCTCTTTTTGATAGCATGCGCTCGTGGCCGAACCGACCGGACGACGAGAACGAAACAAGCGTGAGCGCCGACGAAGACTCGAAGACGTCGCACTCGAACTGTTCGAACGCGAAGGCTTCGACAAGACGACGATCGAGCAGATCGCGAGCGAAGCCGAGCTGGCACCCCGGACGTTCTTCTCGTACTTCGCGACCAAGGACGACCTCGTCCTGGCCGACT
>JAGQSP010000249.1:0-677 GCA_020439485.1 Acidimicrobiales bacterium
CCTGCCGTTCGCCACCTGACCCACGCCAGGGCGCCCAGTGGCACGAACCCGTCGGCGTCTGGCAAGAATCCGACCAGAGGGTTGTTTCCGTCAGGGTTGGACGAGTGGCCGGTCCAGTGGGCAGCGATGCCCACCCCGGCGCCGTTCGAGGGCTGATCCAGATGATCCGGCGTGATTCCGTGAACGGTGAACGACGTAAGAACCTCGTAGCTCTCCCAGGTGATGTGACCGATGCTGACAATTCGGTCGTAACCGGGCTCGGCGGTGCGGATGCCGTCGTTGGTGATGCGCCATTTGCCGTCGACCACATGGGCCGCCTCATCGATCGAGCCCAGTTGGGTCCAATCGACGACCATGTTGGGCCTGACCGAGATCGGGTCGTAGTCGATGGACACCACCCTGGTGGTGGTGAGGCCGCTGTTGTCGGTGGCCACGAGGGTCACACGGTTGATACCCGGATGCAGCTCGACGATCGGAATGTCGACGTTGAAATCGCCATCTTGGACCAGGCGGCGCTCTGCGGGTCCGATCCGCATCGAACGGGCGACACCACCCTCGAGTTGGGCCGTGAGGTTCACTACCGTCCCTTCGTCTGAGACGTTGCCCACGATGTTCACGAAGCGCTGAGGAACACCACGGCTTCCGACCGAGATCGAATCGCCACCCCAAACATCGAT
>JAGQSP010000249.1:813-3790 GCA_020439485.1 Acidimicrobiales bacterium
ACGGCGACGATCGTCACCGAAACGACTTTGGTCTTGGTCCCGCCGTCGAAGGTCAGGTCGAGCGATCCGTCTGCGACGGTGACGCGATGGGTCGCCGAAGCCGTGGGGCTGGCTTGTGTGGTCAAGACCCGGTCGTGGAACGAGACCCCCTCGACCTGAGCCGAGTGGGCGATGCTCGAGTACTGATATCGGCTTTCGCCGACGGTCACGGTCACGTCGTACTGCCCGTTGGCAACCAGAGCCTTCCAGGCCGCCGGCGAGTCGACCGACACCCAGCGCCCGCCCTGATTCAGGTACCGCGTCGTTGCGTGGCAGAAGGTGTCGATTCGCTGGTCGGCAACCGCGTTGCGGTCACCGCATTGACGGCGCGAACCGTCTGGGAGCACCCACCCGAAACCGGTCTCAGCGCTGAAGGCCGCGCCCGAGTCGGCCACGAAACCGGGCGGCACCGCAGCACCGCTGGGCTGGAAGTTGACCGAAAGTGACATGGCCCGATTCGGCTGGGTTGTGGTCGGCGCCTGGGTGGTGGTCGAGGCCTGGGTGGTGGTGGTCGTCGCACCCACGCGCTGGGCCGTGATCGACACGATCTTGGTCAGATCACCTCCGGCGAAAGACACGTCCAGCGAGGAATCCTCGACCGTGACGCGCTTGGTGATTCGCGCCCAGGTCATCGAGTCAGATGTTGGCTCGCGGTCGAAGAATGTGACGCCCTCGACCTGGACCGAGTGGGCAATGCCGGGCGTGCGCTTCATGGGGTCACCAACGACGACCGTCACGTCGTAGGTGCCGGGCTGAAGGTCGGCGCGCCACGTCGCCGGCGAGTCGTGCGGGGTCCAGAAACCGTCGACGTCCCAGTAGTAGGAAGTCGCGTGGCAATAGGTGTCGAGTTCCTGGTTGGCGGCGAAGTGGCGGTCGACGCACTGGCGGTCGTTGCCGTCGGTGAGAATCCAGCCATAACCCCGCTGGGCTGCATAGGGCTGACCGGCGTCGGGCTGGAATCCCGTCGGCACTTCCTTGTTGGCGGGCTGGAAGTTGATGGCAAGCGAGTCGGGCAGGCCGCCCTGGTCGGTGGCCCGGGCGGGCGCGGCCACAAAAACCGAGGTCAGCATCACCAAGGCAGCCAAGACGGACCCGATCGTCCGCCTGGATCGGCCTGGAGCGCCAACCGTGAGCGCTTGAAGTGACGTTCCGTGGTACATGCCACTCTCCCTGAATGCGTAGAGTGAGCAAGATAGATCAACTCGGCAAGAATGTCACGAAAAGTGGTTAAGAAACCCTCCAGGGTGACCGATGGCCGGAGATCTCGCGGCGCCAGCTTTCGGCGGCTTCTAGTCGCTGGCGAAGCTGTGTACGCCCCGCCTCGGCCACCGACCGCACCCCGGAACGCCGATTCAGCTCGGCGTTAACCTGGCCGTGGTTCTTGCCGGTCAGGGCCACCAGCTCTGCGACGACATCGGCGTTCTTGTCGCGAAGTGCTTCGCGTTCCTTGCGGGGCGTCGAGCCGGCGGTCTGAGGGCGCATCGAGCGCCCGGGCAGGGGCGTCAGCTCGAGCAGCAGATCGTGCTCGGCGATATCGAAGGCCGGCGACGTCGGCGCGGGGGGAACGTCTTCGAATGCGGCGTCGAACACGGTCATCTCGGGTGGACCAGACGACAGGGTCACGGCGCTGAGAACATCGAACAGTGAGAGCTGTTCGGAATCGTCGGCCGGGTCGGGTACCTCGTCGACCTCGGCGTGCACGATCACATCGTCGTCTTCGTCGCCGGCCCTGCGTTTGAGGCTGTGGCGACGCTGCTGGGCGATCTGCTCGGCCCATGATCGCAGACGCGAGTCGTCGGGGATGAACATGAACGCCCGCTGGCTTCCGCCATCAGGGGTCAGGCGAACCAGGCGCCCAACGGCCTGCCGGAAGAACAACTCGGTGGTGGTCGTGGTCGCGAAGACACCTATGCGTAGCCGCGGGATGTCGACCCCCTCGCTGACCATTCGCACCGCCACGATCCAGGGCGAGTCGCCGGCCGCGAACTCGGCTATGCGATCGGATGCGTTCGGGTCGTCGCTGAGCGCCACAGTGGCCCTCACCCCGTGCCGGGCACGCAACAGTTCGGCAATGGCCCTCGCATGTTCCAGATCGATGGCGATCGCCAACGCCCCGGCGCGAGGTTGTTCGTCGCGTCGGATGCGCATGAGCTGCTCGTGGGCCTGGCCTATGACCGTGGGCAGCCAGTCACCCCGAGGCGACAGAGCAGCCCGCAACCGCTGGTTGGCGCGCTGTCGATCGAGCGGGTCGTCAAAGGTGGCGCTGATGACCATGCCGTCTGGGGCCGACCACTCCATATAGCCGTCGAATCGCGGGAAATACACCGGCCTGACGACGCCCCCGTCTACCAGTGCAGGTCCGTATCCGTAGTCGAAGTCGGCTACGGCCTCGTCGCCGCCGCTGTAGTGCACAAAGGGAATCGGTGAGCTGTCGGACCGAAACGGTGTGCCGGAAAGCGCCAGCCGGCGGCCGGCGCGCTCGAATGCGGTGGTCACCGCGTCACCCCAGGCCTTGTCTTCGCCGGCGTGGTGAACTTCGTCGAACACCACGAAGGCGTCGACGCACAGCTTGCGCAGGGCAGCCGCCGACGTCGCCACCTGCTGGTACGTGGTGACGATGCCGTCGACCTCGTCTGGCAGCCCACCATCAGATGATGACCAGTTGGGCTCGAGGTCGATGCCGAAGCGGGCCGCCGAGTCGGCCCACTGGTATTTGAGGTGTGACGTCGGCGCCACAACCACCAGCCGCGTCTGGGGGTCTTGGGCCAGCATCGTGCGCGCCGCGGTCAGGGCAAACGTGGTCTTGCCAGCGCCCGGGGTGGCCACGGCCAGGAAGTCGGGACGCGGAGAGGCGAGGAACTGGTCGAGGGCTGCTCGCTGCCAGGCCCTGAGGCGAAGAACTGTGGGCGCGCCGGGGGCGCGCGAGGTTGCCTGGGTC
>JAGQSP010000250.1 GCA_020439485.1 Acidimicrobiales bacterium
GAGGTGAACGAGCTGTCGGCCCGGCTGGTCGCCGCTGGTGTCGTCGCTATGGGCGCCACCTTCCTGGCCACAGGCAGCGGCTGGGCCTTGGTTCCCCTGGCCTATGGATTCGCGGCACGCGTGCTGTCGGGGCCGCGGTTCAGCCCACTGGGGTTGGTGGTCACGCGCATCGCAACCCCCGCCCTCGACCGTCGCCACCGCATGGTTCCGGGCGCGCCAAAGCGATTTGCCCAGGGCATCGGCCTGGCGTTCGCTTCGACTGCATCGGTGTTGTTCGTGGCCGGTTACCCCGGTGCCGCCCAACTGGTGGTCGCCGCGTTGGTCGGCGCTGCGAGCCTCGAGGCTTTCGCCGGCGTATGCCTGGGCTGCATCATCTACAACCGCATCTGGGGTTGCGAAGACTGCTTCGACATCACCGACCGCATGGTGGCGTTGTCGCGAGCAAAGGCAAACGCCTGAGGCGCAACCGGGTCAGGCGGGCACGACCGTCACGGGCACACCGTTGAGGGCGATGTTCCCGCTGATCTGGTCAAAGAACTGCTCGTCGGTCAACACGTTGGTGTTGACACCGCGATATTCGGCGGCAACCCGCATCTCGACCCCGGGGAGGTTCTGGCCGAACCCGTGAGGAATCGACACAACGCCGGGCTTGATGCCGTCGGTGACCTCGGTGTCGACGACCACCTCACCCACCCGCGAGGTGACCCTGGCGGGCGAGCCGTCGGCCAGGCCCAGCCGGTCTGCGTCGTCGGGGTGAATCTGCAGGGTGCAGCGGTTGCGTCCCTTCATCAACACCCGGATGTTGTGCATCCACGAGTTGTTCGACCGCACGTGGCGCCGACCGACCAACACCATGGCCTGAGACCAGTCGCGCTCGAGCGAGGCAGCCAGTCGAGGCAGATCGTCTCGAATCTGCTGTGGAAGCAGCTCGATCTTGCCCGACGGGGTGCGCAAGATGTCGGGAATGCGACCCGGCTCCAGCGGACCCAGGTCGACGCCGTGGGGGTTGTCGATGAGGGTGTCGAGCCCGATGCCTTCGGGGTCTTCGCCGAATCCGTCACCGTAGGGCCCGGTGCGCAGCATGATGTCCAGCAGACGAAGCGGGCCGCGCCGCTCGCCCAACTCGGCGACCAGCTCTTCCACGTCGCGCCCGTGCACGCTCGACCACTGGTCGCGTGTGACCGACGACAGCAAACCCAGCGCAGCCGCATCGTCCATGGCGGTGATGTCGGCGTCTGGGCCCTCGCCGGCGAACACGCCAGCCAGCCTCAACAAGATCTCCCACTCGTCTGGCTGACCCTCGTCGAGATCGAGCACCGGCAAGGACGCGTTGGCCACGTTGTGTACCGCGAAGTTCAGCAGGGCGAGGTCGTAGTGGCTCTTCTGCAGCGGTGAAGGCGGGGGCAAGATGACGTCGGCGTGGCGCGTGGTCTCGTTGATGTACATGTCGACCGAGACCATGAACTCGAGCGAGGCCAGGGCTGCGTCGAGGCGGTTCGAGTTGGGATTCGACGACACCGGGTTGCCGCCGATGGTCACCAGCATTCGCACCTGGCCCTCGCCTGGCGTTTCGATCTCCTCGGGAAGCGCCGTGACAGGGAACTCACCGAATGCTTCTGGTCGGTTGCCGACCCGCGAGAACGCCCGGCCCATCCGGAACCCCCGACCCGAGCCGGGCTGACCCTTGGTGGAAGGCTGACCGACAGCACCCTTGGTGAACATGGCGCCGCCGACGCGGTCGAGGTTGCCGCTGAGGATGTTGACAACGTCCACCAGCCAGCTGGCCAGGGTGCCGAACTCTTGGGTGGCCGTACCGATACGCCCGTACACGGCTGCGGTTGGGGCAGCACACAGATCGTCGGCCAGGGAACGGATGTCGGCGGCGCTGATGCCACAGATCGTGGCAACCACCTCGGGTGTGTACGGGGCCAGCAACTGCGGCAGTTCGTCGAGGTCGGCGCAGTGCTGGGCCACGGCACCGGCGTCGGCCTGGCCGGTGCTGATCATGTGGTTGGCCATTGCGGCCAGCAGGTGGGCGTCGGAGCCCGGCCGGATGGCCACGTGGCGGTCGGCTCTTGCCGCTGTCTCGCTGCGCCGGGGGTCGACCACCACGACCTTGCCGCCGCGTGCCTGAATGCGCTCGAGCCGCCCCGGAAAGTCGGGCGCGGTGCACAGCGACCCGTTGGACGCATAGGGGTTGGCGCCGAGCATCATCAGGTAGTCGGTGCGGTTCAGGTCCGGAACCGGAACACTCACCGAGCCGAACATGATGGCGGCCGAGATCTCCTTGGGGCGCTGATCGACGGTCGATGCCGAGAACCGGTTGCGGGTTCCCAGGGCCCCGATGACCGCGCGGTTGTACAGCATCGGCCCGAGCGAGTGGGCGCACGGGTTGCCCATGTAAATGGCAGACGCATCGCGGCCGTACTCGGCCAGCAGCGGCATCATCCGTGCATCGATCTCGGCGAACGCGTCGTCCCAATCGACCTCAACAAACACCCCGTCGCGCTTCACCACGGGCTTGCGGAGCCGGTCGGGGTCGTCGTGCAGATGCCCGAGCGTCGAGCCCTTGGGGCAGATGAATCCCTGCGAGAACACGTCGTCGCGATCACCCCTGATGCGTTTGACGGTCTCGGCGCCATCATCACCGCGCTCGAGGGTGATCTCGAGACCGCATCCGGCCTCGCACAGCGGACAGGTCCGATACGCAATGCGGGTGTCCTCGGCGTTTTTGGTGTCGGTCATGGGTCCCCCAGGGCGTGTAGGTGGCGATCATTCTCCCAGACGCCGGCCGCGTTTCCCACGTCCACACTTGACCGAACGTGTGTTCGACGCGATCATGCGCCGATGACCAACTATCGCATGGCACAACACGAGATCGCCCAACTTCGCCAGACGGTTGCGATGCTGCAGCCGGGCAGCAACGCGAGCGTCAGACGAGAAGACATCCTGCGCCTGGTCGCCGAGGTTCAGCGCCTGCAGAACGACCTCAACGGGCTCACCTCTGGCCTTCGCACATTGCTCGACCGGTCGGCCTCGACGTGAACGGCTCCGCTACAGAGCCAGCGCGGCGTCGACCTCTTCTGTGCCGCCGGCCAACAGCACCAGCGCGGCGACATACAGCGCCACCAACACCAACCCCTCGACCCGGTTGAGCCGCCGACCGTTCGACGCGAACAGATACGCCAGCACCACGGCCACCACCATCAGCACCGAACCCCGCCCCGACAACAGCTCGTCGGTGATCACCCCGGGCCCAACCAGCCCCATGATGCCCCCCACGGCCAACGAGTTGAAGATGTTGCTGCCCAGCAGGTTGCCGACGACCAGGCCGGTCTGACCCTTGCGGCAGGCGATGACGGTGGTGCCCAGCTCGGGCAGCGAGGTTCCCAATGCAACCAGAGAGAACCCGACGAAACCGCCGGTCAGACCGAAGTCGTCTGCGATTTCGGTAGCAGCCCACACCACCACCTGGGCGCCGACCACGGTCATCGCCAAACCCAGGACGGTGAAGAACACCAGCCGGCGCTGCGAGCGTTCGTCGGCCTGGTCGCCGAACGTCAGGTCTTCGACGTCGAGGCCGCCACGGATTATCAAACCGAGAGCGACCACCATGGCCACCACAAAGGCGATGCCTTCCCAGCGCGCCAGAACCCCGTTGAAGAAGAAGGCCGCCGACATGGCCACGGCGGCGATGGCCAAGGGTCCCTCGCGCACCAGGATGCTGCGATCGACCGCCAGGGGCGCTATCAGCGCGGCCACCCCCAGGACCAGCGTCACGTTGGCGACGTTGGAGCCGACGATGTTGCCCACGCCCAGGGCCACTTCGCCGCGGGCCGACGCAATGGCAGACACCACCATCTCGGGCGCCGAGGTACCAAAGCCGATTACCACTGCGCCCACCAACACGGGCGACAGACGGTGCCTGACCGCTATTGCGGCCGCGCTTTCGACGAAGCGATCTGCGCCCTGCACCAGCATGACCAGACCCGCAATCAGAACCGGAACCGCTACGAGCATGTCAGGCGACTACGGAGTTTGCGCGGGCGAAAGTGAACCCGAAGGTCGGTTCTGGCACACGCAAAGTAAACAGGTCGGCCGCCGATTTGCGGCGGACTCAACGACGAAACTCAGGCCTTCTCGGCCGCCTCGGGATACAGGTGCTCGAGCGAGCCGGGCTCGATGCGACACGAGTCGATGTAGGTGTCGACGTCTGACTGCTTGAGCCTGATCACCCGGCCGAATCGGTAAGCCGGAACATCACCCTCGTCGATGAACCGGTAGAGGGTGCGCGGGGTGATGCCCAAACGGCGGGCCGCTGCTGCGGTCGAGAGCCAGGTGATGTCTTCTGCCACGGCGGTCATGCTAGTCCCTCTCGGTATCTGTCACCACATTTCGAAAGCGCGCCACCACGTACCGCCACATCCGGCCGCGCTCGACTTGCCGGGACATTCTTCGGCCGACCGGCAACCAACCTTTCGCCCTTTCACACACACAAACAGCACTCTGGGTAGCGTCTCTCGATCTGTTCCATGCCTTTCAGCTCGTTTGAAGAAAGTTTCAGATGAACTATTGACCACTCTTGGTGACTCTGTATAGCTTCCGAACGCATGACTACAGTCGCTCCGCCGGTGGGGGCTTCCGCAGAGGCCGCCGAACGACCAGACCACACCCAGCGCGCAATCCGCCCAAGGCGACCGTGGCCCGGAACCCGGGCTGCCGTTGGCGGGCTGTTGGTGGCGCTCAGCGGACTCGGGTTGTTCGTGGCCTTCGAGCGGGCCAACACTGCCCCGACCACGCTGTACCTGGTAGCACGCGAACCCATCGCCCCCGGCACGGTGCTGTCCCCCGACCTGGTCGGCGGGCAGCGTATGGATCTCCCAACCGGGCTCGACGCGGTCGCGTTCACCACAGCAGACGACGATCTCGTGTTGGGCAGCGTGACCCTCGAGGCGATCGGCGCCGGCGAGCTGATCCAAGCATCGGACATCCGCCCCCTCGACGAGGGCGCCGATGCGATGACCCCCTACGAGATGAGCTTTCGCATAGAAGCCGACAGGGCGGTGGACGGCACGCTGCGAGCGGGCGAGCGCATCGATGTCTACGCAACCGTCGGCACCGGACCCAGCGCGTCGACCGAGTTGATCGACGCTGACGTCCTCGTCGTCAGCGTCAATCGCAGCAACGACTCGGGGCTTGCAACGGCGCGCCAAGTGGTCACGGTTGCACTGGACAACACCGACCAGGTGTTGGCTCTGACGTCGGCGGCCGACCGCGGCACGCTGACCCTGGTGCGCTCGAGCGTTTGGCGATGACCTCCGGGCGCTACCTGGTTCTCGGCCTGGCGTCGGTACGAGCCGTATGGCCCCGCGAAGTAACGGGCTGGGCCATGGCCGGAGCGCTGCCGATCGAGTTCGTCAAGTGTGTCTCGGTAGAAGAGGTGAGGGCTCGGCTGCGCAGCGGACGCAAGCACTCAGCTGTTCTTGTCGACTCGGCCGCTCTCGGCATCGACCGAGATCTCTTCTCGGCTATCGCCGAAGCGGACGCAGCAGCAATCGTCGTCGGCAGCGACGACCGCGACTGGATCGCCCTCGGAGCACACGCCCGGCTGCACGAGGTCTTCTCCAGACAGGACCTGATCGAGCGGCTTTCGGCCCACGCAGTTGCGGTCGGCGAGGTCATGACCGACCCGCAGCAGGTGTTTGCCGACGCGGGGCCGGTTGCGTTCAGAGGACGCACGATCGCCGTAACCGGAAGGTGTGGCTCCGGGGTGTCCACGTTGGCGATCGCGCTGGCTCAGGCCTTCGGCTCCGATGCGGCAACCGCCGGCCAGTCGGTTCTGGCCGACCTGTCACTCGACGCCGACCAGGCGATGCTGCACGACGCGACCGACATTGTTCCCGGTGTCCAGGAGTTGGTCGACGGGCACCGCTCGTCGGCCATGGCATCGGCGCAGATACGGCGGCTGACCTATTCGGTTCCCGGCCGCCGCTACGACCTGTTGCTCGGGTTGCGGCGCCGCCAGGATTGGGTGGCCGTTCGCCCTCGAGCATTCGCAGCTGCCCTCGACGGCCTGAACCGAACGTACCGCCGGGTGGTCGCCGACATCAGCGCCGACTTCGAGGGCGAGCTCGAGACGGGCTCGCTCGACATCGAAGACCGCAACACCATGGCGCGGGTCACCGCGCTGGCAGCAGATCTGGTGTTGGTGGTCGGCCGTCCGGACCTGGTAGGCGTGCACGGCCTTGTCGGCGTCATAGACGCACTCGTCGGCCTTGGCGTGGAACCCGATCGCATCGTGCCGGTGTTCAACGGGTCTCCCAAGTCCAAACGAACCAGGGCCGAAGCCGCCCAAGCCCTGGCCGAGCTGGTCGACATCGAGAGCTCGCTTCGAGACCCGATCCACATCGGCACGGTCAAGAACCTCGACGACGTACACCGAAACGGAACCCTGCTGCCCCACTCGCTGGTCAGGGCCATCGCCCAACCTGTCGATCGGGCGTTGAGCGAGGTCGAGCCCCTCGACCCATCAGGCCCGATGTCGGGCGTGTCCCCCGAACCGGTCGCAATCGGTTCGCTGGGCACATCCGGCTCGACGGGCTCGGGCCGTGATGAGGCTGCATCGTGATGGCGCAGGTGAACCCCCTCGCCGAGATCGAACGGCGCGTCCAAGACAGGGCCAAGGCCCTCGAGGTCGATCCGACGTCAGCCGAGGGAACCGAGATCCTCAGCCGATTGGTCGACGAACAGATCGGGCAGTGGAACCTCGACTTCAAGCGCGGTCAGCGCGAGTTCGACCTGGCCGAACCGGCGCTGGTGGCAGAGCGGGTCGTGCGCAACCTCACCGCCTACGGGCCTCTGCAACCGCTCCTGGACGACCCCGACGTGTGGGAGATCATGGTCAACGCCCCAGACGCCATCTTCGTAAAACGTCACAGCGGTCCGTCGGGCTATCACGACGAGGTCTTTCACGACGACGATCACGTCAGGCGAATTCTGACGAAGATCCTCGACGACGCGTCGGCAGCACACCGCACGCTCGACCCAACCGAGGGTCTTCAAGATGCTCAGCTCGACAGCGGGGCTCGCCTGCACATCGTGCACGCCGACGTGGCGCGCGGCGGGCACCTGATGTTCAACGTGCGCAAGTTCACCGGGGTGGCCTACCGCAGCCTCGACGAACTGGTCGACGCCGGCACGCTGACCGAGCCAGTGGCGCGGTTCCTTCGGGCATGTGTGCGCAGCCGGGCTTCGATTCTGTTCGCGGGCTCGCCGGGTACGGGAAAGACAACGCTGCTGTCGTGCTGCGCCGCCGAACTCGATCCCAGCCTCAGGGTCGTGGTGGCAGAAGAGGTGTTCGAGGCCGACGTGCCGTTGCCCAACGTTGCGTCGATGCAGACCAGGCCGGCCCGCAGTGAGCGCGACGCGGTCGACCTGCGGCGTCTGGTGGCAGGGTTCCTGCGGATGGCACCCGACGTCGCGATCGTCGGCGAGGTACGCGATCGAGAAGCACTTCCGCTGCTGTTGACCCTGTCGTCTGGAGTCACCGGATACACCACCATCCACGCCGGCTCGGCACGACAGGCTCTGACCCGCCTGCGCTTCATCTGCCAGCTGGCCGACACGTCGAACGAACTTCCCATGTCGGCGCTGAACAGTCTGGTCAGCGAGGCGATAGACGTCGTGGTTCACCTCGACCGCTCGGCGAACGGCGTTGAGCTGACCGGAATCGTCGCCGTCGAAGATCTGGTGGCGGGAATGGACGGTGTGCAGTTCACAGCGACCGATGTGTTCTCGAGGCCGACGCGAGGCGAACCGGCTCGCTGGAGCGGAGACCGCCCGATCCGGCTGGGCCACAAGCTCGCCGACCACGGCTACGACCTGAACGACCTGCTCGACGACACGCGGCTGGGGTCGACATGATCGAGTTCCTTTTCATGGTCGCCGGCGCCACCGGCGTGCATCTGATCTACACACGTTTCGCGTTCGGCCGCCGCACGCTGACCGGGCCGGGCACGCGGCGCGCCGGCGTGCCGCGGCGACTGGAACAATGGCTGGCGCAGGCTGGGCTTCCCGGAGTGCGAATCAGGGACGTGGCAGCCGTGTGCGCTGCACTGTTCGTCCTGACGTTCTTGGTGACCTACGCGATCTTTGGTGGGATCTTCGCCGCAGCAGTCGGTGGTTCATTCGCTGCGACCTGGCCACTGGTCGCCTACCGGCAACGACGCATCAACCGCATTGCGGCAGCGGGCGAGGCGTGGCCCCGGATGATCGAGGAGATCCGCATCCTCACCGGCTCGGCCGGCACATCGATTCCCCAGGCGCTCTTCCAGGTCGGCAGGCGCGCGCCTCGCGAGATCTCCGATGCCTTCGACATATCCCATCGCGAATGGCTGCTGACGACCGACTTCGAGCGTGCGCTCGATGTGCTGAAGGCCCAACTCGCCGACCCGACAGCCGACGCTGCCTGCGAGACCCTGCTGACGGCGCACCAGGTTGGTGGCGTCGACCTCGACCGACGATTGTCCGACCTCGCCGAAGACCGAACCGCAGACGTTCAGGGCAGAAAGGATGCCCGCGCCAAGCAGAGCGGCGCCCGGTTCGCGCGGGCGTTCGTGATCATCGTGCCGATCGGTATGGCCCTGGTAGGCCTGACGATCGGCGACGGACGTGAGGCCTACCGGACCACGAGCGGCCAGCTGGCCGTCGTCGTCGGCCTGGCGATGATGGCTGCGTGCTGGCTCTGGGCCGGACGCGTGATGGCCATCCCACCCGAGCAGCGCGTATTTGCAGATCGATCCGATCGCAGAACCGCTCTCGACCAGGAGGCGCAGAGGTGAGTCGGCTCGCGGTGCTGTCCACATTGGTCCTGTGGGCTGGGACCACCATGGCGTTGTCCCACCTGCGTTGGTTCAGAAGGCTCCCGCTGGCCGAACGCCTGCGCCCCTTCGAAACGGGTGGGGCGAGGTCGTCGCGGCCGCTGGCCACTTCGCGGTCGCTCGACGAGGTCATCACACCGCTGGCCAACACGTTGGGCGAGCGGCTGTCGCGCGGCTTCGGCGTGTCGGAGGAACTGGCGCTGCGCCTCGAGCGGGTTCACTCTCATCACGACACGACTTCGTTTCGCACCCGCCAGCTCACCATGAGCCTCGTCGGACTGGCAGCGGCGGTGTTGGTGCTGCTGGCTGTCAGACCGCCCGGCCCCGTCGCCCTCGCTGGGCTGCTGTGCGGCCCACTGCTTGCGTTCCTACTCGTCGAGCAGGGCTTGGCGCGCCAGAGCGAGCAGCACCAGCGGCGGCTGTTCCTCGAACTGCCCGTGGTCGCAGAACAGATCGGAATGCTGCTCAGCTCGGGCTATTCCATCAATGGCGCACTGAGCCGTATCGCGACGCGAGGCAACGGCGTCTGCGCCACGGACCTGCGGCGCGTCACCAACCGCATACGCCAAGGACTCGACACCAACCTCGCGCTTCTGGAATGGGCCAGAGTCGCCAACGTGCCCACGCTTCACCAGCTGGTCTCGGTGCTGACCCTGCACCAGGACACCAGCGATCTGGGCGCCTTGATATCGAGCGAGTCGCGCAGCATGCGTCGGGCATTGCAGCGCGAGCTGATCGAGCGCATCGAACGCCGCAACCAGCAGGTCTGGATTCCGGTGACCGTAGCGACGCTGGTGCCCGGAGTGATCTTCCTGGCCGTGCCGTTCATGAGCGCCCTGTCGGGGTTCTCGGGGATCTGACAACAAACAATCAGAAGGAGACACACCATGACCACCGCCAACAACACCGTGCTGAACGTGTGGTGCTGCATCAGCGCCACGCTCGCCACCGGACGCCACCGCGTCCGGGACGAAGCCGGCGAAGGCGTCATCTCGGCAGCCATCGCGGTTCTGATCGTCGCAGCTCTTGGGGCCCTGATGTGGGTTGGCTTCCAGTCGATCTGGGCTGATGCCGAAGCGACCACACGATCAAAGATTGCCGAGATCGGAGGGTGAGCGCGGCGCGACCGGCGATCTCCGGTCGCCGGCGTTTGCGAGACCAGCGTGGTGCCGCCGTCGTCTCGGTGACACTCGGGGTGTTGGTGTTCCTGATCATGCTGTTCACCGCCGTACAGACCATGTACGCGATGTATCTCGGGTCGTCCGTTGAGGGCGTCTCATACGACGCAGCGCGCATCGTGGCTCAGTCGGGATCTTCGTCTGATCCCTCGGCAAGAGCGCGGGCAACCGCACATGTGCAGCAGCTGCTCGCCAACACCGACGGAGTTCAGGTTTCGTTCGAAGGGTCGACGGACGATGTCGTCCAGGTGACCGTCACAGCGAACCCGCCCACCCTGGTTGGCCCTTCGCTGGGGCTGCCATGGCTCGACGATCTCTCCGAAACCACCCGTGTCAGGGTCGAACGTCCCATCGAGCCCCAACGATGACGACCCGCCTGGCCCAACGGCGCTCGGACGAACGCGGCCAGCTGGCCGGAATCGAGATGCTCCCACTGGGGGTGCTGGTGTTTGCGGTCGGGGTGTTGTTCTTCGGCCAGCTGTGGGCAGTCATCGAAGCGAAGTCTGCAACCGAGTCGGCCGCACGCGAAGCGACCCGCACATTTGTCGAGTCTCAGGTAGATGCCGGCGCGGCCGAACAGCGGGCACGATCCGCGGCGCTCGACGTCTTGACGGCCGCGGGGCGCGACTCGGGCAGGGCAACCGTGCGGGCCAATGGTCCGCTGGTCCTCGATCGCTGTGCACCGGTCACTTTCGAGGTGACCTACTCGGTTCCGGTGGTGAGGCTGGGATTCGTCGATTGGGGAAACGGATTCGAGGTGACGTCTTCGCACACCGAGATCGTCGACCCCTACCGCGATGCACTCGACGGCGGCCGATGTGGGTGACGAGGTGACGCCGCACCATCAAGGGCGGTCGTCCCGGCGCACGACCGACCAGACGGGCAGCGCTCTGCTGCTGATTCCCGCTGGCATCGTCATCGTGCTGGCGCTGGGAGCCATGACACTGAACGCTTCGGTGTCGTACATGGCCGAGCGCAGCGCTGCGAGCCTCGCATCGGAGGTGGCCAACGACGTCGCCACCCTTGCCCTCGACCAACAACACTTCAGACGCACCGGCGAATACCAGCTGGTTGCCGACCTGGCAGGGGCGGTCGGCTGGCGCATCGACGCCGCCAGAGGCGCCTCTCGCAGCGGCTTGATACCGGGGTCGGTCGAGGTAACCGTGAGCCGCGTCGACGCGACGACCGTCGAGGTGGTTGTGACCGCCGAGGTCCGATTGCTCCTGAGGACGCCCGGAGGCGAAAGCACCCGATCGGTCTCGGCCAGGGCAATGGCCACGGCGTCTCCTCCCGGATAGACCATTGACCTCTTTTAGTATTTTTCATAGTGTTTCAATATGTTCAAAGGCACACCGACCGATCCCAGGGGAGAACATCCGGCAGGTCGGGGCACTCACCCCTCCGGCAGCACAGGCCACCTGACTGCCGTGCCCAGTCCCGAGCCCGAGGCGCCCGACGTGTTCGTCAAACCGGCCCCACCTTCCGATCCGCTGCGCCGTCGGTCTGAGGCCGAAGTCCTTCAGACGCTGCGCCATCCGGGAACCGTCGAGGTGCTCAACCTCAAAGACGGCCCCGAGGGAACTGCGCTCGAGTTGGCCAAACTCGACGCGGTCGACCTTCTGCATCATCGTGCTCTCGAGCCTTCCGAACTGGTGGTGGTGTTCGGCCAGGTCTGCCAGACCTTGGGCGAGATTCACAGCGCGGGCTTCGTACACGGAAACCTCGGCGCCGAGCATGTTCTGGTCGATCAGCAGGGCCGGGCGGTCCTGTGCGGGTTCGGCAACGCAAGCCCAGTTCGCTCCGATGCCC
Organism: Acidimicrobiales bacterium; assembly: GCA_020439485.1. Lineage (GTDB taxonomy): Bacteria > Actinomycetota > Acidimicrobiia > Acidimicrobiales > Poriferisodalaceae > JAAETH01. The sequence goes on from JAGQSP010000250.1 coordinate 11,867, forward strand.
GGCCCGACGGGCTCGAACCCCAACTCGACGTTGCGGCGATAGCTCGGCTGCTAGAGCGCGAACTCGACCGAACCGAAGCCGAGCACCCGGGCGATCGACTGAACGACAGCCTGCGCCACATCGCTCAGGTCGCCGATGCCCACGAGGTCACGAAGGCGACCGCAAGCTCGTTGGCGCTCCGGCTTCATCAGTTGAGCAACGCCGAAACCGCCCCCTCAGAACCTCTCGCCTCCAATCCGGCAGAACCCACCACCGATCTAGCCAAGACGGCCACCGCACTTGCCGGCCGAATCTCGGCCGCGTGGCAGGTCCACAGAACGCCAGTGCTGGCAGGGGCCGCGGTCGTCGGCGCCCTTCTTGTCCTGGCAGCGGCACATCTGGTCCCCGACGGCGCAAGACCCGACAGCCCACCAGCCGATGCGGCCGCGACCACGCAGCCGATGCCGGCACCCACCACTGACGGTCCCCCACCACAGGGCGCCGAGCTCGTCATGGCGATCGAGCCAGCCTGTCCGACACCACCCGATGCCGCAAACCTCGCCGACATCGACGGCGATGGATGCCCCGAGCGATGGACCGCATCGAACGGTCGCATCGACGTTGGGTCCCAGAGGTTCACACTGGGCACTCCAGAAGACTTTGCGATCGTCGGAGACTGGAACTGCGACGGCAGCGCCACCCCAGCCCTCGTCGATTCGACCGGGCGGGTGTTCCTGTTCGACGCGTGGCCTTCGGGGGGTCAAAGCGTCACGGTCGAGGCCACAACCGAGATCGATGGAGTGGTGTCGGTCTGGTCCAGCGCATGCGGCGCCCTCGACTACGAGACCGCCGACGGTGCCAGGCACTCGATGCCAACGGCTCCGCTGACCGCCCAGGAGCAAGGATGAACCGACGCACACCAGCTCCGCACATGTCGACGTTCGCGGTCATCGCATGGGTAGTGGGGCTGCTCGGCAGCGCCGCAGTGCTTTGGACCATACCCATAGGCCCCTCCCCCGGTTCTCTGGTGGCCGGTTTCGACGTTGCAGCTTGGCTCGATCGAACCGACCCGACCGAGATGGCCGCGACCCTGGTGCGCTTCGGTGCGTTGGCCTGGACCCTGTGGCTGAGCGTGGTCACCGTGACCGGGTTGGCACTTCGCGCCGTGGGCGCCGCAACGTCGGCGGCCAGGCTCTTCGAAAGACTTCCCGAAGTCGGGCGGCGAGCGATGCGACCCGTGGCGGGCGTTGCGCTTGCTACGACGCTCACCGTGGGCGCCACCGTGACGGCTGGCGCCCAGGCCGAACCAAGCGCTGGAACAGACCAGATCGGCACACGGGCGACTGCCACCCTGACCCACGTCGGCGAGGTTGGCTGGCCCCGATACGACTACCCGGTTACGCCCGCTGATCTCGGCGATGCCGATGTGGCGCCGGGCGACGGCACACCCTCTTCCCAGCGGCCGGGTATACAAGGCTCGTGGCTGGTCGAAGAGGGCGACAACCTATGGAGCATCGCCGAACGCACCGCACCCTCGGGCTCTGACCTGAACGACATCGCCAGGCACTGGTTGGGCATCATCGACGCAAACCGAGACAGCCTGCCGCGCCCCGACGACCCCGACCTGATCTACCCCGGAATGACCATCACAATTCCGAGCAGCGATAACCCGGGCTAGTGACACCCGCCATCGGTGGGCACGCACGAGTGTCCGCCGCCATGATGGTCGGCACCTGCAGCGCCGTGGCACGCCTGGCTGTTGCAGCCGCTAGCACCGGCGGTGAGGATGTCGACCACTTCCTGGGGTGTCAGCACCTGCGGTCTATACGGGTGCCCCATATAGGCCAGGTTGATGACAAAGGCCCGCAGATGGTTGTGCGACCCCAACTCGAGCAGGTCATAGAGCTGGTCGATCTCGGGCACGCCACAACGTCGGGCCCGCAGGTCGGCGATGTCGAGCTCCTCGATGTGGCCGGCCACCCTCATCGCCTCGTCCAGTGACTCGAGCCCTCGGGCCACGAACGACTGGTACATCTCGGCCATCGCCGGGTCGTCGAACTCGCCAGGCCCCAGGTGCGCGATCGGGTCCTCGATCCCGAAGCGCGCCAGCTGGGCGACTACCTCGGCCTGGTGAAACAGCTCCGACTCCTCGATGTTCGAGAACGCCGGATGGTCCCACTTTGCGCCCAGCGCCCGGTACACATCGGCGGCGAGCTTCTCTTCCTGGCGCATGAACACGAGGTTCGAGATGTCGATGTCGTCGGCGGTACGCATCCCCAAACGCTAGGCGACCGTCTGGCGCATCGCCCGGGCCCTTCGTCCCAAACCCCAACACCCCCGCCGTGGAATCTGGGGTCGAATTTGGCCCGCCGGCGACCCGAACCTGACCCCAGATCCAGAAGGTGACCCCAGAATCGGGCGTCGGAGTTGCGGGCCGGTCAGGCCGATGGCAGAACGACCTCGAAGGTGGTGCCGGCGCCGGGCCCGTCCGAGTGCGCAGCGATGGTGCCGCCATGAGCGTTGACCAGGGTGCGCGCAATGTTCAGCCCAATGCCGGTGCCCGGCCGGGTGTGGTCGAGCCGGGTGTACCGGTCGAACACCGCGACCAGCTGGTCGGCAGGGATACCCGAGCCGCTGTCGGTGACCCGAACCACTACCTCGCTGCCCGATCGAACCCAGATCGCGACCGAACCGCCCTGAGGTGTGTGGGTCAAAGCGTTGCCCACGATGTTGGTGAACACCTGGGCAAGGCGGTCGGCATCGCCCACCACCGCAGCCTCGGGCGGCACATCCACCGACAACGTCACGCCCTTCAACTCGAACTGCGACCTCAGGCGATCTGCCACAGCCGATACCACGTCACCCACATCGACCCGGTCTTGCGACAACTGGAGGGCACCCTCCTGCCCCTTGGCCAGCAGGGAGAGATCGTCGGTGAGGCGCCTCAGGCGGTCGGCTTCCTCGATCACCGAAGCAAAGGTCTCCGGTGTTGGCTCCATGACTCCGTCGATCAGAGCCTCCATCGTTCCCTCGATGGTGGTGAGGGGATTTCGCAGCTCGTGAGCCAGGTCCGAGATCAGCCGGGCCCGATTCTGTTCGGTGGCCTCGAGCGTTTCAGCGAGAGTGTTGATCGACAGAGCCAGATCGGCGAGCTCGGCTTCTGGCGGTTCGGCAACCCGGGCCGAGTGATCGCCCGCCGCCAGCCGGTGGGTGGCATCGCGCATCGCATGTACCCGAGCCGAGAGGGTACGCACCACCCACCAGGCGACACCGGCGGCAAGCAGCACGCCCGCCAGCGCAGCGACTCCGGCGGCGATGGTCAGAGATCGGTTGAGGCTGTCCGAAATGGCCGGGTCGGCGAACGGATCCTGGTTGTGCCTGGGCCCGCCGGCCCCAAAACCCATGCCTGTGAGGCGGCGCTCGAACAGCCGTGGCGTCAGGAATCTGACGGTGACGAAGCCCACACCAGCCACCACGGCGATGACCGCTACATATGACCAGATCAGCACGCCGCCGACACTGCGCCGCGACCCGGTCGCGGCGCTCACGACGGCTCCAGCTCGAACCGGTAGCCCACCCCGCGCACGGTGCCGATGAACCGGGGCTCGGTGGCGCTGTCTCCCAGCGCCTTGCGCAGATTGCGGATGTGCACGTCGACAACGCGATCGTCGCCCACGAAATCCCACCCCCACACCGCCTCGAGCAGCTGGCGGCGCGAGAAGACCCGACGAGGCTGAAGAGCCATGGCCTTGAGCAGATCGAACTCTAGGGTTGTCAGCTCTGCCGGTTCACCATCGACCTCCACATCACGTCGACTGGTATCGATGGTCAGAGATGGAAAGACGAGCGTCTCCTCGGCACCGCTGGCCGCGGCCGAAGATCGTGTGCGGCGTAGCACCGCTTTGACCCGCGCCACCAGCTCACGAGGGCTGAAAGGCTTGGTGAGATAGTCATCGGCCCCAGAGTCCAGAGCCCTTACTTTATCGCCTTCCTGCTCCCG
>JAGQSP010000251.1 GCA_020439485.1 Acidimicrobiales bacterium
TCGACGGAACTGTCCGCCCCCTAGAGCTCAGCGCCGACGGCCAGTTCTTGTTGGCAGAGGTGCAGCCAGACGGCCTCGAACCCGCTGTGACTCTCATCGATCTCGGAACCGGTGACTCGTTCGCGATCGCCCAGGCCAACCTGGCCCAGGGCGTCGCACTGGCCAACTTCGGCCGGTCGGTTCTGTGGGGCGACCAGGCCCCGACCAACAGCCGCCTGTTCGTCGACCGATTCGAGCACCAGTGCGACGTCGTCGGTGCCGAACGCAGCGCAACCGACGAGCTGATCGTGTGCTCGAACGGTCGCACGTTGGGCCACTTCGGCGACACAGCGGCAGGCTCGGCGTCGTGGCAGGCTCCCCGCGGGGCCGTAGACCTGCTGGCAACCGACACCGGTTGGTATGTGGCAGACACCGACGGGTACGTCATGGCCCACGGCAACGCTGGCGAGGTGTCGGCGATCGGGGGTGCCCAGTTGGCTCAGCCGATCGTTGCGTTCATCGGCGACCCGACAGAGTCCCAGACGTGGCAGGTCGCAGCCGATGGGGGCGTGTTCGCGTTCGGGCTCACCCAGTACTACGGCTCGACGGGCGACATCGCCTTGAACCAGCCGATCGTCACCGCCATGGCTACCCCAGACCTCGATGGCTACTGGCTGGTGGCCAGCGACGGTGGGGTCTTCAGCTTTGGCAGCGCTCAGTTCCACGGCTCGACCGGCGCCATTCGCCTCGACTCCCCCATCACCGCGGCGGTGCCCACCGACACCGGCGACGGATACTGGCTGATCGCCGAAGACGGCGGCGTGTTCACCTTCGGCGACGCCACCTTCGTCGGATCGGCCGCAGGAACGCTGGGCACGGGCGAACGGGTGGTCGACGCCGGTCAGCTGCCTCCAGGCCAGTCGGGTTATTGGCTCGTCACCAACACTGGGCGATTCATCGACTTCTCGGCTTGACGCACCCGCCCGGGCACGTGAACAGTGTCGAGGGTGACCACACCGAATGCCCCTGCGCCGACGCTAGAGCTCGTCTTGACCATACGAGCAGATATCTCGCCAGCCGTAGAGGTCGGGCCGAGCGACGGCGGTACCCGCCGGTACATACCGATAGTCGGCGGCAGCTTCGACGGCCGTGGCCTGACGGGCGAGGTGTTGCCTGGCGGCGCCGATTGGCAGCTGGATCGACCCGATGGCATCACCGAAATCGACGCCCACTATTCGATCCGCGCCGAAGACGGCACCGTGATAATCGTTCGCAATCGCGGCATTGCCGACCGAACGCGTCCGGGCGGGCAAGGGCCATACCTGCGAAGCTCGCCGCGGTTCCATGCTCCCGCAGGCCCCCACGACTGGCTCAATCGCAGCGTCTTCGTGGGCACGATCACACCCGCCGCAGATCGTTCGCATGTGATGGTGCGGGTGTACGAATCGAGCTGACACCGGCCAGGCGTCACCCGACGATCGAGAAACCCTTGCGGTACGGCACCAGGTTGCGTTCCTCGGTGAAGCCCAGCGATGCGTAAAGGCCGCGGGCGGGCGCGTTGTCGGCCCTGACGGTCAGGTGAACCCGCTTGCAGCCACGAGCAGCCAGCTCGCGACAAGCGGCCGATATGGCTGCTCGGCCGAAGCCGGCGACGGTGCGGATCCGGTCGTCGGCGCCCACCGATGCGGCGACCTTGGGCAGCAGGTGGCCGGTCGGGAAGGTGGCCGCGTGCAGCTGCTCGATGTCTGGAGCGTCGCCGGTGACGGCCAGGCGCCCGGCGTGGGCTTCGTCGGCGGCCATCTCCTCCTCGTGCACTGCCGGATCGAGTTGTGAGCGACCGGCCCGCATCAGGGCGTCGGCGACCGGGGCCCACTCGGGTGCATCGACGAACGGGCCCCACCACCAGACCCGGCCCATGTCGGGGTCGACCTCGGCCAGCAGCCAGCCGACCATCCGACCGGCCGCGGTGCGGATCTCGATCACGTGACTCCCTTGTAGTTGAGGACCGCCCTCAGCTCGTGCTCGATGGTCACCAGGTCGCTCTGGTCGGTCATCACCTGATCGATGGGCTTGTACGCGGCCGGCGCCTCGTCGACCAGACGCGACGCCTGAGCCCTTTGCCAGGTGACGCCGCGCATCTTGGCCCAGGTGTGGTCTGACCCTGCAAGCTCGCGGCGCGCCTGGGTGCGGCTCATTCGACGACCCGCACCGTGTGATGCCGAACAGTACGACGCCCCGGACCCGAGACCTCTGACGATGTATGACCGCTGGCCCATCGAGCCGGGGATGATCCCCAGGTCGTCGCGCCCGGCACGTATGGCACCCTTGCGGGTGATCCACAGGTCTCGACCATCGTGGTGTTCGAGCGCGGCGTAGTTGTGGTGGCACTGGATGCGCCGCTTCTCGATGGGCAGGCGTGCACCCTCGGCCACAGCGCCCAGGCCAATGGTTGCCCGGGCCACGGCTCGAATCGCCTGATCCATCATCAGTTCGCGGTTGAATAGCGCATAGTCCTGGGCCCACAACATGTCGGCGACATACGCGTCGAACTCTGGGGTGCCTTGGGTGAAGTACGCGAGATCCGGGTCTTCGAGCGCCTCCTCGAACCGAAGCTTGCGCGCGGACTTGATGTGACCCTGGGCCAGCTCGTTGCCGACCCCGCGTGAGCCCGAGTGCACCACCACCCAAACGGTTTCGGTCTCGTCCAGACACAGCTCGGCGAAATGGTTGCCCCCGCCCAGGGTTCCGAGCTGATCGGCGGCCTTCGTGGGCCTACGCACCCGGGCCGGCTCTGGCATGGGGTTGTCTGCCATCCACTGGCCGGCGCGCCGGCCGCCCTTGGTAGCGGTGCGGCCCACACCCGACGGGATGTCGCGGTGCCATTGCGACAGAACGGGTTCGAGATCGTCGGGCAAGTCGCCCGCAGACAGGGTCAACTGAGCGGCGATCATTCCGCACCCGATGTCGACCCCGACCGCGGCCGGGATGATCGCGGACCGGGTGGGGATGACCGAGCCAACCGTTGCACCGATGCCGACGTGAGCGTCGGGCATCAGCGCAACCGGGCCGCTGACAGCGCGCGAGCGCGCCGTGCGCTTGGCCTGTTCGATCGTCTGGTCCTCGAGCAGGCTGGCCCACGAGCGGACCATGCGGTCTGCGCCCGCTTGCATCTCGGTGGCTGACATGGCGCACGAAGCTACAGAAGCACCTGCGGGCGGTCGCCTGAATTTCGGGGTCAGCCGTCGAGGCGCAGCAGTACGTCGGGCAGCAGCGAACTGGCACCGAAGCGGAAGGTGAACGGGGTTGCCCATGTGGGCCCCATGACCCGGTCGGCGATCTCGAGGTAGGCCGACGCTGCGGCCAGGTCTCGAACACCACCCGAGATCTTCACGCCGACGGTGTGGCCCTTCTCGCGGAACTCGTGTGCGACCTCGAGAAGGATCTCTGCAGCCTCGTGGGTGGCCGATCGTGGCGTTTTGCCCGACGACGTCTTGAGGAAATCGGCACCGGCCCCTGCGGCGGCTGTGGCGCAAGACCTGATGAGGTCGTCGTCGGCGAGCTCGCCGGTTTCGAGGATCGCCTTCAGCACGGTGTGGTCTTCGAGGGCGTCTCGCACCGCGCCGACCAGCCGCGCGACGGCCTCGGGGTCGCCGTCACGATGGGCTTCCCAGGGCACCACTACATCGATCTCGGTTGCGCCGGCGGCAACGGCGCCCAGGGCTTCTTCCACCACGGCGTCGATGTCGCCGGTGCCTGCGGGAAAGTTGGACACCGAGGCGATTCCGACCTCTCCCCCGCCCAGCAACTCGTGAGCGATGGCGATCAGCCTCGGCCACGTGCAGATCGACGCGACGCCACCGTGGGGCGTCACCGCCTCGGCACAGAGGCGGGCGATATCGGCCTCGGTGTCGTTGTCGCCCAGGCTCGTGTGATCGATCATCGCGAGAACGCGGCCCGCGATGTCGGTGTAGCTCGGGGGTTCGGAAGGTTCCATGAGGCCATCTTCACCCATACGGAACCGTTGGTCCAGCAACCGGCGCGTTGAAAACCGGGGCCGGTGGGCTCACAATGCCACTGTGATGTCTCGCGCCGGGTCCCGCCGTCTGTTCGCACTGTTGGTCGCAATGCTGGTGGCACCCCTGGTTGCATGCGGGGACTCGAGCGACAGCACAACCACGATCGATACGACCCAGTCGACGACCACCAGCACCTCTGCGCCGAGCCCCTCGACGACGACCACTACGGTGCCGACACCGCCGACCACAGCCGGGCCGGACGGCACGACCTCTTCCACCCAGGCCACGACAACCAGCGAGGGCGAGCCCTCGACGAGCACGACCACCGAAGCCGGCACCACGTCGACCACCGTCGCCAGCGAGGTCGTCGACTTCGGACCTCGTGAGGGCGACGTTCTGGCCGTCGTCGGGGTCGATCACGACGATGTGCTGAACGTCAGGTCGGGCCCCTTCCACACCTACGACATCGTGGCCACACTTGATCCGCTTGAGACCGACGTCGTGGCCGGCGGCGAGACGCGCATCGCCGGCGATCCTCCGTCGTTCTGGTACTACGTCATCACGCCCGGTGGCGCGGATGGCTGGGTCAGCGCCGCATACGTCGGCTACATCGGCTTCGGCGAGGACGCCACAGCCCAGGTCGTGGCAGATGCCGGCGAGTTGCCTATCGCCGAGACCCTGACCGACCTGGGCGTGTTGGTGGCCAACACCCTGGTTCCGCTGTCGCCGCCTCCTGATGTGGTCGTGGTGGCGGCGCCACA
>JAGQSP010000252.1 GCA_020439485.1 Acidimicrobiales bacterium
CTCGGCCACCCGCACCCAACCGTCGCAGCCTGCAACGGCCACGCCATTGCCCAAGGGGCGTTCACACTGTTGGCCTGCGACCATCGGATAGGCGCCGACGGGCCCTTCAAGACAGGTCTCAACGAGGTGGCCATCGGGCTGACGATCCCGCACTACGGCATCGAGCTGGCACGCCACCAGTTGGCCTCGACCTGGTTCGACCACGCAACGGTCACCGCAAAGCTCTACTCACCCGCCGAGGCCGAACGCGCCGGGTTCTTCCACGAGCTGGTGGCCCCGGGCGACGTTCTGGCACGGGCCACCGAGGCTGCCCGTGCCCTTGGCACGCTGGACCCGACCGCACACGAGGGCACCAAGCAACGATCGAGGCGAGCGGTTCTGAGCGCCATGGCAACGTTGCACTCGGCCGAGTTCGCCGCAAGCTCGTCGGCTACGGGCGAGAGGGGGCAGTGATGTACAAGACCGCGGTGCGCGCGCTGGTGCGCCACTCGATCAAACGCCTCAACAGCGGCGATCCAAAGCTGCTGATCGCGCTGGCCAGCGACGACGTCGAGATCGTGTTTCCGGGCGACAACTCCTGGGCGACGATGTTCCGGCCCGTGGTGAAGGGCCGCCACGCTCACGCGACACACAGGGGGATCGACGAGTGCACAGCGTTTGCCGATCGTTTCGTGCGCGAGGGCAACCAATTCGCCATCGAAGACATCCTGGTCAACGGGCCGCCGTGGAACCTGCGGGTGGCTCTTCGGCTTCACGACTTCTCACCTGGACCAGACGGACAGGACCGCTACAACAACCGGGCCGCTGCTTTCCTCGACATCAAGTGGGGCCGGCTGCGCCGATGGGAAGACTACGAAGACACCGAACGTGTCGCCGCCTGGGACAAGGCGCAGGGCCTCAGCTAGCTGACGTCACGTTTTGTGGCGCTGTCTCGTCAAGACGGCATGGACGCAACAACGAACCCCCACCACAACCCCACCGACATCGTCGTCATAGGAGCCGGAATCGCCGGACTGGTGGCGGCGGGCCATGCGGCGCGGCTGGGACGCAACGTGACGCTGGTCGAGCGAGGCGAACCGGGCGGGCGGGGCCGGTCGCCCCGGAACGCAAACGGATACTGCCACGGACATGGACCCCACGCGCTGTACACGGGCCAGCACCTGCACCGGGCGCTCTCGCATCTGGGGGTCGAGGTGACGGGTGCCCCTCCCCCACTGAGGGGGGCCATGGGCCTGGTCGATCAGCGCTTGGGGCTGCTGCCAGGCGGCGCAGTTTCGTTGATGCGTTCCGATCTGGTACCCGGCCGGGCCAAGCCACAGCTGGCCAGACTGCTGGCATCGTTGCAGCGAGTAGACCCGACAGACCACGCCCACCAGAGCGTCAATCAGTGGCTCGACGAGCTGGCGTTGAAGCCTGAGGTACGGCGCCTGATCGAGGCCCTGGTGCGCCTGACCACCTACTGCGCCGACCACGACATCGGCAGCGCCGACGCCGCCATCGCACAGGTCAAGCTGGGGCTTTCATCTGGCGTGCTGTACCTCGACGGCGGGTGGCAGCAGATCGTCGACGGGCTGGTTGGTACATGCCGCGAGCTGGGCGTTCGGTTCGTAGAACGGTGCGCAGCGACGCACGTCGACGGCACCACGGTGACCCTGGACGACTCGCGCACACTCCAGGCTTCGGCAGTTGTGGTGGCGGGTCTGTCGCCCGAGGCGGTTGCCGGGTTGGTCGTTGGCTCGCCCGATCTGCGTCCCGATGCCGGACCACCGGTTGCGGCGGCAACGCTCGACGTCGGCATCGTGGGCGAGGCGGCGGTGGGCTTCATCCTCGGCATCGACGAGCCCCTCTACTGCTCGCGCCACGACCCGCCAGCATCGCTCGCCCCGCCAGGGCACAGCCTTTACGGGCTGATGCGCTACCTGCGCCACGGCGAATCGCACGATCACACCTCGACCCGATCGCGGCTCGAGGCCTTGGCCCGCACTGCGGGCATCGACGCCGCCCAGATAGCCGAGACCCGCTACTCGCACCGCTTGACCGTTACCCACGGCCAGCCGCTTGCTGCCCGTGGTGGAATGGCCGGACGTCCTGCGGTTGACGCACTCGAGATGTCGGGCGTGTACCTGGCAGGCGACTGGGTCGGCAGCGAAGGGTTGCTGGCAGACGCCGCAGCGGCCTCGGCCGTCGAAGCCGCCCACCTGGCCGCGGTCCATTGCGCGACCGGTGTTGGCCCCGGCGACCGCGGCGCATGTGATAGGGCAAGAACATGATCAGCGCCGGCGAGTTCGAGGCCCACCGCCCACGCCTCACCGGCATCGCCTATCGGATGTTGGGCGACGTGGCCTCGGCGGAAGACGTGGTGCAGGAGGCATTCCTGCGATGGTCGGCCAAGCCAGAAGGCGAGGCGCGCGAGCCGGCTGCCTACTTGACCACGGTGGTGACTCGCCTTGCGATCGACCGGCTTCGATCGGCCCAGGCCCGGCGCGAAACCTACGTGGGCCCGTGGCTGGCGGAGCCGGTCTTGTACGACTCGGTCGAACCCCAGCCCGGTCCCGACGACATGGTCGCGTTGGCAGAATCGGTGACCCTGGGGTTTCTGCGCATCCTCGACCTTCTGACACCCCTCGAGCGCGCCACATTCCTGCTGCACGACGTGTTCGATTGCGGGTTCGACGAGATCGCCGGCATGCTCGACAAGACCGACTCTGCGTGCCGAAAGACGGCGTCTCGGGCCCGAGCCAAGATCGCTGCACATCGTGACGATCCGAAACGGCGCGCCACCAGCCACGAAGAGCAGGTCTTGGTGGCGGCCTTCGGCGCGGCGCTCGCCAGCGCCGATTTCGACCGGATCCAGGCCCTGCTGACCTCAGATGTCGTCGCGACGTCCGATGGTGGAGGTGTCAGGTACGCCGCGGTGCGCCCGGTCGTGGGTCGCTACCGAACTGCCAGATTCCTGGCGGGCATAGCCAAGAAGGCTCCGCCCGACACGGTCTTCGAGGTCGCCACCGTCAACGGCGAACCGGCCTTCATCGTGTTCATAGAGGGCGAACTCGATGTGGTTCTGGTGATGGGAACCACCAGCGAGGGCATCAGCCATCTTCACGCCGTGCGCAACCCCGACAAGCTCGCAGCGCTGGCTTCTGGCTACCGGCTTCCCGGCTGACGCAGCGCGGCGATCATCTCGACCACCTCGTCGACGCCCGCCTCGGTTCCATCCGACAGCTCGAACCCGAATCCGAGGTCTGTTGCGGGGATGGTGACCCACAAAGATCGCCGGGGCCGATGGCCGAGTTGTTCGGCCAACGCCAACAGACCGGCAGGGTCGGCGTGATGGGCGACGACAGCGGACCCACCTTGTGAGGCGCACACGCTCTGTACCGCCACCTTGTCGGTGGCCACGGATGCGTCGACGAACACCACCGTGTCACGGCCGCCGACAACGGGCGCCAGCTCGGGGGTCAGTTGGGTGACCGACACGATCTCGACGTGCGGCAGCTCGCGCTCGGCCAGCCTGGCGGCGACCTCCCTGCCCGCCCGATCGTCGCGGCGCAGATCGTTGCCATAGCCGACGACCAGCAGTTCAGCCACGCTCGACGTGGCCGATCAGGCGACCTTGGGCGTCCAACAAGTCGACGGCCAACGGCATCTGGCCTACCGCATGGGTAGAGCAGCTGAGACATGGATCGAAGGCCCTGATGCCCGCCTCGATGCGGTTCAACACCCCTTCGGCGATATCGGGGCCGTCGATCCACTCGCGGGCTATCTGCAAAACCGTGGCGTTCATCGCCAGGTTGTTCTGCCCGGTGGCGATGATCATGTTCACGTCGGTCAACAAACCATGATCGTCGACCGAGTACTCGTGGAACAGGGTTCCCCGCGGAGCCTCCGAAACGCCGACGCTGTGGCTGCGGTTTATGCCGGCCGTCGACCTGACCCTGGTGTCGAGGAGATCTGCATCGTTCAACAGAACCTCCATCCATTCGGTGGCGGCGACGATCTCGATCAGCCTTGCGTAGTGGTAGTAGAACGACGAGTTGGCTACACCACCGGCTCTGGACCTGTATTCGGCTAGGGCAGCGTCGGCTGCGGGCACGCCCATCGACCGGCACACATTGAGTCGCGCCAAGGGTCCCACCCGGTAGATGCCTGCGCCGGGATCGTCCGATGGCTCCACCCGTGGCTTGAAATAGGGTGCCTTCAGATACGAATCGTGGCGTCCGGCTTCGCCGATGATCGACCGGTACTGCTCGGGTTCGACCCGATCGGCGACGACGGATCCGTCGGCGTCGACGACCCTCAAGAACCCGTCATAGTGCTCCCACACTCCGCTTTCGTTCGCCAAGGCCAGGTGAAGGCTGGGGAACGAGCCGAACGAATCGGCCTCGCGGCCGAACCGGTCGAGCAGGCCCACGAACAGGGCCAGGGCGTCTTCGGCCGTCTGGCGGGCTTCGCCCAGGCCGGCCCGAAGCGCGTCACGGGTCTCGGCTGTCATCGGTGACGCTATGCCGCCTGGCACGATTCCCGGCGAGTGGACCTTGCGGCCCGCGATGGCCTCTATGACCGACTGGCCGAAGCTCCTCAGCCGGATTCCGCTGCGGGCCAGGTCGGGCTGCTGGGCCATCAGGCCGAAGACGTTGCGCTCTGCGGGGTTCGAGTCCATCCCCAGAAGCAGGTCGGGGGCACTCAGATGGAAGAAGCTCAGGGCGTGCGACTGGATGATCTGGCCCAGGTTCGCCACCCGGCGCAATCTCACGGCTGCGTCGGGCGGCACCACCCCCATGATCGCGTCGCCCGCCTTGGCCGAGGCCAGCAGATGACTGACCGGGCAGATACCGCAGGTGCGGGCGGTGAGGCTGGGCATCTCCCACACCGGTCGACCCCGGCAGAACTCCTCGAAACCCCGAAACTCGGTGACGTGGAATCGAGCATCGTCGACGCGGCCATCGTCTCCCAGCGAGATCGTGATCTTGGCGTGCCCCTCGATACGGGTAACCGGGTCGATGATGATCTTTTCGGCCACTTGTAGCTCCTCAACCATCGACCGGCTCAGCCCGGACGGATGTCTTCTGGGTTCCTAAGTCCCGCTTCGCCCCCGACCAGGGTCTCGATTGCCCGACGTATCTCGGCCGAAGACGGCGGACACCCCGGAATGTAGAAGTCGACGCCGATCACCTTGTGGAGTGGCAGGACCTTGGGCAGCAGGGGCGGAACGATGCCCGCCGCCTCGGGAACAACACCGTCGCGGTCGACAGCGTCTATGTACACCCGTTGGATGATGGCGGCCGGATCGCCCAACGGATTGCGCATCGCAGTCACATTGCCCGACACGGCACAATCGCCAAACGATGCGACGACCCTCGAGTTGCTGCGCACACGCTGTGCCAACTCGAGGTTGTCGGTGTTTGCCACCGCTCCCTCGACCAAAGTGATGTCGACGTCTGGAGGAAAGTCCTTGAAGTCGGCGATGGGCGAATAGACGACATCGACCAACTCGGCCAGCTCGAACAGCCACTCGTCCATGTCGAGGAACGACATGTGGCAACCCGAACAGCCGCCCAGCCACACCGATGCAAAGCGCGGTTTGTTCATGAGTAGTCCTTCGGATCGAGCCACTCGCCGCGGGTGCGGGCCGCGGCCAGCCGATGTATCACCTCTGGGGTGTGCCTCATCTCACCCACCGCCCTGCCGTGGAAGAACAAGGCGCCGGTCGGGCACGCGGCGACACACTTGCCACACCACGTGCACGACGTCGACTCACCCCACGGCTTTGCCAGCTCGGTGACCAGCTCGGCGTTGCGCCCACGCATGGCGACATCCCACACATGGGCACCTTCGATTTCGTCGCACACCCTCACACAACGGGTGCACAGGATGCACCTGTTCGGGTCGAACACGTACTTGGGGTGGCTCGCGTCGATCTTGCGCTGCGGCGCCTGCTGGTCGTAGCGAACATGGTCCATTCCAACCGCGACCGCCATGTCCTGCAGCTCGCAGTTGCCGTTGGACACGCACACAGCACACACGTGGTTGCCCTCGGCGAACAACAACTCGATGACGTCGCGCCGATAGGCCGCGACCTTTGGGGTATCGACCAGGATCTCCATGTCCTGGGAGACCGGTGTGGCGCAGGCCGGTCGAAGGCGATGGTCTTCTGCGATCTCGACCACACAGACACGGCAACCGCCCCAAATCGACAGGCCCTCCAGGAAGCACAGCGACGGTATTTCGACGCCGACGCGACGAGCGGTCTGCAGCACTGTCTCGTCGGCGAATGCCTCGTACTCGACCCCGTCGAAGGAAACGTCAACGGTTGGTCTGCGTTCACGCACCGCCGTCACCTCCCCCGACCAGGGTTTCGTATTCGTCCCTGAAGTAGTGAAGGGTGCTGAGCACCGGGTTGGGTGCGGCCTGTCCGAGGCCGCAAAGGGATGTGTCCCTGACCATCTGGCACAGGTGTTCCAGGTCTGCGAGATCGCTGTGCGTTCCTAGCCCTGAGACGATCCGATCGAGCAGCCCGTGCATCTGCACGGTTCCGGCGCGACACGGAGTGCACTTGCCGCAGCTCTCGTCCATCGAGAACTCCATGAAGTACTTGGCCACCCCGGGCATGCCGACGTCTTCGTCCATGACGATCAGACCACCCGATCCCATGATCGATCCCAGCTTTCGCAGGCTGTCGTAGTCGACAGGCGTATCGAGGAACTCAGATGGGATGCACCCGCCAGACGGCCCGCCGGTCTGGGCGGCCTTGAACTGTCG
>JAGQSP010000253.1 GCA_020439485.1 Acidimicrobiales bacterium
CCGCCCACCTTCACCACCACCGTGTCGGGGCAGTCGTCGATACGAATTCGTTCGCTCACAGCTTGCTCACTATCTCTTCTGCGTGTTCCTTGGTCTTGGGCCGCTTGAACACGTGGGCGATGACACCGTTCTCGTCGATCAGGAACGTCGTCCTCTGCAGCCCCATGAAGGTCTTCCCGTAGTTCTTCTTCTCGCCCCAGACGCCGTAGGCCTCGATGATGGTGCGTTCGGGGTCTGGAATCAGCGGGAACTCGAGTTCGTACTTGTCGGCGAACTTCTGGTGGCTGGCGACCGGGTCGGGTGACACACCGATGACGGCGATGCCGTTGTCGGTCAACAATGCGGTGTTGTCGCGCAGGTTGCACGCCTGGGCGGTGCAGCCCGGGGTGTTGTCCTTTGGATAGAAGTACAGCGCGACCTTCTGCCCTCGGTAGTCGGACAGGGTGACGGTGCGCCCGTCGTGGGTTTGTGCGGTGAAGTCGGGCGCCTCGGTGCCGGCCTCGAGGGGTTCGGGTTTGTCAGCCATGCGTCGAACCTACAGCCACACCAGCTCGAATCCAGCGGCCAACTCGACACCCAGCCGCGGGCCGGTGTCGGCCGCGTTGCTTCGAAGGAATGCGCCTGCGTCTGCCATGTCGCCGCCCAGGTTCTCGAGATAGACCCGATGGCACCTGAGCGACTCGACGCCGGCCTCGATGTGCTGCGTGACGTCGACCGCGTGGGTTGCGGCCGGCGAGCCCGAGAACGCTGCAAACCGCACCCCGTTCCACGCATCGCCATCTTCGGGGAAAACCCACGGATTGCCCGCGTCACGTGCAGCGTCCATCAACGCGCGGCCCACCACCCGGTGGTCGACGTGATTCCAGCTGGAAGGGCCCCACTGATCGCGATGGTTGATCGACAGCAACACCTCGGGCCGATGTTTGCGGATCGAGGCACTCAGTGCTCGCCTCAGGTCGAGACCCTCGGCCAACAGGCCGTCGGGCAGACCCAGGAAATCGACCTGATCGACGCCCACCACGGCACAACTGGCGATCTGCTCTTCGCGCCTCAAGGGACCGGCCTGGTCTGGTGGCATGGTCGCGATGCCGGCCTCGCCGTCGGTGACCAGGACATAACGAATGTCCTTGCCCTGAGCCGTCCAGCGGGCAACAGCGCTGGCAGCGCCGTATTCCATGTCGTCGGGATGAGCCACGACGGCCAGCCCGACGGTCCAGTCTTCGGGTACGGGCTGGAGGTCAGCCGCTCGAGTGTCGTCCGCCTGATTCTGCGCCATGGTTCAGGCTAGGGGCCGGCGGGGTTCGCCGCGGCCGGCCTGGAACGGCGATCAGGAACAGTGCGATGGCGGCCACCACCGCCGCGGCCAGAAACGCTGCATGCCAGCCGGCTACGAAGGCGTCACCGGCGCCTGGCGTCGATTCGATCTCGTCCAGGGGCACATCGAATCCCCTGCCGGCCATCACCCCGGCGACTATCGCCGCCGCCATGGCCTGCCCGCCAACGGTGCCAAAGGTGCGCGCCAGGTTGGTCAGCGCTCCCATCACTCCCAGTTCGGACGGTGGTATGGCCCCCAGCACCGCGCTGTTGTTGGGCACGTTGAACGAACCCATGGCCAAGCCGTTTATGGCCACCAGACACACCACCAAGGCCAGCAGCGACTTGTCTGACATGGTCGCAAACACAACCGCACCCACGCCCAGCACGCCCATTCCGCCCAGCATGAAGGGCCTGGAACCGATGCGATCCGATGCCCTACCGGTGAGCTGGGCGGCAATGCCCATACCGACCGAGGGTATGACGATGATTGCCGCGGCCTTCGACTCGGACATCGACCGCAACGAGATCAGGTACACGGGCAGCAGAATCTGCAGCGCCGCTGTCACCACGAACCCCAACGAACGGGCGGCCACGAGGCTGGCCAGCGTGCGGTCGGCGAACATGGCCACCCGCAACATCGGCTGGTGCGTCGTCAGCTCGTGTCGGACGAACCAAACGCCGATCGCAAGCGCCAACGCCGCCGACCCGATCATCACGGGTGAACCCCACGACAGGCTGAAGGGGTTGTTGAGGGTGACGATGACCCCCACGATGGTGACGCCCGACAGCACCCAACCCTTGCGGTCGAGGTGGGCACCCTTGCGAACCCCGCCCAGGCGCTCTTCGTCGAGGATGACGAACCCGGCGATGAGCGAGATCACCACCGGCACCAGGATTACGAGGAACAGGGCCCTCCAGCTGAACGCCTCGACCAGGAAGCCGCCGAACAGCGGGCCCGAGATGCCTCCGAGGGAAACGGCAGTGGTCTGCGAACCGACGGCCTTGCCCCGCTCGGTGGGTGGGAACGCGGCCACCAGGATGGCGGTGCCGACCGACTGGCCCAACGAGTTGCCGATGGCCATGACGATTCGGGCCACTATCAGCACCTGGAAGGTCGGCGCCACGGCGGTGGCCAGGCCACCGATGCCGAAGATGGCGAGACCGACGAGGTGGATGCGACGACGGCCGACCACGTCGGCCAAGCGCCCGAATGGCAGCAGGGTCGCAGCGATGATCAACGACTCGACGATGACCACCCAGCCCACCGACTTGAGGTTGACGTCGAAGCTCGATGCCATGTCGGGCAGGGCGACGAACACCATCGACATGGCCATCACCGAGGTGAAGAACGACAGCCCGACGGCGAGGAAAACGCGCCACTTGTAGTTGTCGTCGCGCTCCGCGACCTGACCGTTCAACGACTCACCCCCACCTGGCGGACACTACCGCTCGTCTGACACTGTCGGTTAGGCCGGGTCAGCCGAGCGCCGCCGCTCCGGCTGCGGCCACTTCTGCGTCCTCGTCGGCCGTGCCGCCCGATACCCCGACGGCTCCCACCAGCACGCCATCTACGAACACGCCCACTCCCCCACCGAAGATCGTCAGGCGCGGGGTGTGGGTGAGGCCGTGAACCAACGCCGGCTGGTCCTTGATGACGTCCCACCACTGTCCGGTGGGCATACCTCCGAACCCTGCGACCGAGTAGGCCTTGTTCGCCGCTATGCCTGCCGACAGCCTGGGCGCCCCGTCCATGCGGGCGGTCACGATTGGCTCACCAGCCGTGTCGGCGATCGCGATGCAGAATGCCTTGCCCATCTGGGTCGCCTTGGCCAACGCGCCGTCGAGCACCTTGCGGGCTCCGTCCAGCGTCAACTCGGCCATGGTTCTGGTGTCACTCATCCCTC
Organism: Acidimicrobiales bacterium; assembly: GCA_020439485.1. Classification (GTDB taxonomy): domain Bacteria; phylum Actinomycetota; class Acidimicrobiia; order Acidimicrobiales; family Poriferisodalaceae; genus JAAETH01. The sequence goes on from JAGQSP010000253.1 coordinate 3,222, forward strand.
GATTGGTACCAGGTAGCCGGCGCCGGGTACCGGGTAGCGTCGTGTAATGGACGTCGGAATGATCGTCGGAGAGGCAACCCCGCTGAGCTGGGATAGATGGCGCCACATCAGCCGACTGGCCGAACGGCTGGGATTCAAGTCGCTGTTTCGGTCCGACCACTACTTCAACGGTGTTCAGAAGGAAGCCATCGACGTCTACCTGTCGTTCGTCATGACCGCCGAAGTCACACAACACATCCGCTTCGGCCCGCTGGTTTCGCCGGTGACGTTCCGCCAGCCGGTGAACGTGGGCCGCATGGCCCAGCAGCTCGATGCGCTCAGCGGCGGCCGTTATGTGCAAGGCCTGGGCATCGGGTGGTTCGAGCCCGAGCACCACATCTACGGTCTGGACTTCCCGCCACTGACCGAACGCTACGACCGCCTCGAGGAGGCGATCGGCCTCATCAGGCAGCTCTGGTACTCCGCCGACGGCCGGTTCGACGGCGACTACTACCGAATCGCCGGAACCGACTCGCAACCACACCCGCCATCGGGCCGTCCCCCGATTTTGATCGGCGGCAAAGGCCCCAAACGAACTCTGCGCATCGTGGCCGAACACGCAAACGAGTGGAACGCCACCCCTATGTCGCCCGCGCAGTATCGAAAGGCGGTGGACGCACTCGAGCAGCACTGCGCCGACACCGGCCGCGACCCGTCGGAGATTCGTCGTTCGATGTTGCTGTTTGCGACCATCGGGCCTGACGACCGCACGCAGCGCATGGCGACGCAGCGGTTCGTCGACATGATGGCCCCCGGAGCGACCATCGAGGAAGCGGTGGCGCGCAACCACATCCCTTGGCGGGGTTCGGTCGACCAGCTGGTCGACCACCTCGGGCAACTCGGCGAGCTGGGGCTACACGAGGTCGTGTTCGAGCACTTCTGCCACGAGGAAGACACCATCGCCGAATGGCTGGCAGCCGAGGTGGCGCCACAGCTCGCGGACCTGTAGGAAGTGTCCATGGTCGAATTCGCCGTCAAGACACCGCCACAACACGGAACATGGAATGAGTTCCTCGATGTGTGGCGCGCCACCGATCAGTGCGACACGTTCGCACAAGCCTGGAACTTCGACCACTTCTACCCTCTGGTTGGCGACACCCACGGCTCGTGTCTGGAGGGCTGGACGATGCTGGCCGCCCTGGCCCAGGCCACCACGCGCATACGCATCGGCACGATGGTCAACGGCATGCACTATCGGCACCCGGCCGTCACGGCCAACATGGCCGCAACCGTCGACATCATCTCGGGCGGGCGCCTCGACCTGGGCCTGGGTGCGGGCTGGAACATCGAAGAATCAGACGCCTACGGAATAAACCTGGGAACGGTCAAGGAGCGCCTCGACCGCTTCGAGGAGGGTGTCGAGGTGATAGCGCGGCTGTTGACACAAGAGGTCACAGACTTCGGGGGCCAGTACTTCACCATCACCGACGCCCGATGCGAACCCAAGCCGGTGCAGAACCCGCTTCCGATCCTCATCGGCGGCAGCGGCCGCCGGCGCACGCTGGCGGTGGTGGCCAAGTGGGCGCACAAGTGGGACGCCGGCTTCGGTTCGGTCGACGACTGGCGCGAAAAGAACGACGTGCTCATCGGCCATTGCGAGCGCATAGGCCGCAACCCCGCCGAGATCAAGCGCACCGCCCACATCGCATGGGAGGCGGGCGCCGATCCGGCGCCGTTGGCCGAACAGGCTGCGGTGCTGGCCCAGGCGGGCGTCGACCAGGTGATCTTCTCGATGCGCGGCCCCTACATTGCCGCCGAGGTCGAACCCCTGGGCCACGCACTGGCGGCGCTGTAGCCAGGTCGCGGTCCGGCGGGCGCTCAGCTCAACGCGGGCAAGCCGTCGATCGAGACCGCGTTCTTGGTCGCCCAATACTGCGCGATCTCGTCGTCGGTGCGCGCCTCGCCCCAGTCGGCCAGGGTGTCGCGCTCGGAGACGAAGTCCATGTACGGCACGGCGAATCCACATGACGTCGAGGTACGGTCGATGTCGGCGACGATGATCGACCGCACAGCCCCTCGCGGCTCGAACA